>JAKAZH010000190.1 GCA_021815935.1 Actinomycetes bacterium | reverse complement strand
CACACACGAGAAGTTCCTGGAGCTCGGAATGGAATCCCCTTTCACGGACGAGAGGATGGCACGTATACTCGCATCGGAGGAGCGTGATCATGCGGGCGACTCGGACAGACTGCCTATTGTGACAGTTGACGTGTCCGCGAGGTCGAACGTGACACGCGAGGCTCTCCTTGCTCACGCAACCCAGGTGGACCCGAGCTCCCCCTTCTGGTTCGGACTACCGCCCGAGGTCGCCGACGCCCTCTACCCCTTCGAGGAGTACGAGGTCGCCCGGGATCTCACCGGCATCGACGCGAGCGACGACGACCTGTTCGCAGGGACCGACGTCTCTTTCGCCGGCGGACGAAGTCATGGCTGACGCCGGTCCCGGCGCCATCGAACCCTCTCCGGCACACAAAGGTTCGGCGTCGAGCAGCTGGGTGGCGGAGGCCGCCGAGCAGTATCGCCTGCTTCCCGACGCCGGCGAGGTCAGCGGAACCGTAAATTTTTCCGTGGTCGTCGCCCCTCGCAGAGAAGTGTCGTTCCACTGGCGCTACGAGGCCGGTAAGCCGGTCGGCGGCGGAGCAGGCTTGGACCCTGAAGCGCAACTGTCGTTGAGCGCAGACGCCCGCGACGCAAGCGAGATCCTGGCGAAACAAGTCCGCCCGGAGGTCGCTTTCATGCGGGGCCGTTTGAAAGCGACTGGGCAAGGTGACCTTCTGCTGGCGTTTCTACGAACGTGCAGTGATCGGCGTTTCGACGAGTGGCGCGAGAGGGTCGCTTCCTTGGCCCCAGTCGACCTGACCGCTTGACGCCGGACGGCAGCACCGGGGGACATCCGCCGCTAGCCTCGGCTCCGGAGAACGTGCGAATGTCCCGTTCGATGGCAGAGTTGAGTGACGCGGCGCTTGTCGTCACGATCGGTCGGTGGCACGACGACGCCCTGGCAGAGGTGTACCGCCGGCACGGAGGCGCAGTTTTCGCTCTCGCTCGACGAGTTCTGGGTGACCCGGCGCGCGCCGAGGAGGTAGTCCAGGAGGTCTTCGTCCGGCTCTGGAACCAGCCCGAACGCTTCGACCCCGAGCGTGGCACTTTACGGTCGTTCCTTCTCGCCCAGACCCACGGCCGTGCCGTCGATGTGATCCGCTCCGATCGCGCACGATCCGACCGGGAGCAACGCCAGGCGCAGCGTACCGCCGAAGCCGGCTACGACCTGGAACGGGAGGTTTGGGACTTGGCGGTCGCCGAAAAAGTGAGGGACGCTGTCATGGATCTCCCGGAACCCGAACGACGGGCGATAGAGCTCGCATACTTCGGCGGACGGACCTATCGTGAGGTGGCTGCCGAGTTGGACGCACCGGAGGGAACCATCAAGAGCCGTATCCGTAACGGACTCAAGAGGATGCGCCTATCACTGGCCGAGACATCCGCGAGCGTGGCATGGCCAGAATGATCACGCACGCCGAAGCGGAACAGCTCCTCGGTGCCCTGGCTCTCGACGCAGTCGAAGCCGACGAACGCGAGTCGGTAGAGCTGCATCTAGAGACCTGCCCGAAATGTCGCGACGAGCTGCGCAACCACCTGGAGGTTGTCGGGCTTCTCGCCTACGCCGGCCAAGCTGCCCCGGCAGGCCTGTGGGATCGGATCGTCTCGGGGCTGAGCGACGAGACTTCCGGCGGGACTGCTGAAACTGAAGCGCCTGTAGACGCTTACATCCTCGCACGTCGGGCGGGCGCAACCGGCGGCTCGCCGTTCCAGCACCGTCCAGCCTCGGGGGCACGCGCCGCCCGGACTACGCCTCGCGTCGCGCGCTCGCTCCGAATTGCGAGCTTGGCGGCGGCCGCGTGCATAGTGGCGATCCTCGGTATCGAAGTTGCTCACCTGCAGGGACGTGTCAACAACTTGAGCGGACAGCTCACTGCGGCAGGGAGCCAGCCCACGATCGCGCAGGTCGACAGCGCTCTTGGCGTGCCGGGGGCCCGGAAGGTAGTGCTGGATTCGCCCGGAGGTCGGCCGGCGCTCGATGCGGTCATCCTCCCCGGGGGCGAGGGCTACCTGTACTCGATCACCCTCGCACCGCTTCCCCGTGACAAGACCTACCAACTTTGGGGGGTCACGGGAGCCCAGACGATCTCCTACGGGCTGATCGGGGCGTCCCCGCAGCAGGTAGTTCCGTTCCGGGCGGCGACGGGGGTCATAGCGTTGGCGGTTACCGCCGAGGTGGCGGGAGGGGTCGACCAAAGTGCGAACGCTCCGGTCGCCGTCGGGGAGTTACGGTAACGCCGAAGGCCTCGCAGCGGGGGAGGGTTTGAGACGACAGCGGCTTCGGAGGGTTGCCACCTTTCGAAAGGGTGCTACCGGCCGGTTTCGAAGCGCGCGCGCCGTTCGTGGCGACGCAACGCCATCTCCACCAACTCGTCCACGAGCGCCGCGTAAGGTACCCCTGAGGCGGCCCACACTCGCGGGAACATCGAGATAGGCGTAAAGCCGGGAATGCAGTTGACCTCGTTGATCAACAACCCTCGCCCGTCGACCTCGTAGAGGAAATCGACCCGGGCCATGGAATCCACCCGCAGCGCTTGACACGCCTCGATCGCGAGACGGCTCATCTCGGCGGCAACTTCGCCTTCGACGTCGGCTGGTACGTCGAGCCCCGCGGTCCCCGAGACGTATTTGTCGTCGTAGTCGTAGAACTCGCCGGTTGGCCTAACCTCCCCGGGCACCGACGTCCGCAGCTCCGGCCAGCCGAGCACTCCGATCTCCAGCTCGCGCCCCGATATCGCCTCCTCGATGACGACCGCGTTGTCGAAGCGGAACGCGAGGTTCAAGGCGCCTCGCAGAGCGTCGCCGTTCCTGACCTTGCTGATGCCGATAGACGACCCCATGTTGGCGGGTTTCACGAACACGGGCCATCCGAGCGTCGCTTCGACCTCGCCACGCGTCCCGTCGTCGACCCGGTCTTCGCGGAGGTAGACGTATCGCGCCTGGGGAAGTCCGGCCGACTTCAGAAGGGACTTGGCGAGACCTTTGTCCATCGCTGCCGCCGACCCGGCGACACCCGGGCCGCAGTAGGCGACTCCGGCGAGCTCGAGCAGCCCTTGGACGGTGCCGTCCTCGCCCATCGGTCCGTGAAGCAGCGGAAGCACGACTGTAGGCGCCCCATGCGGATCGGTCTGTGTCACCGAAGCCGCTGCTTCGGCTTGCCACTCCGTCATGAAGTCCACACGCTGCTCTGGGAGAGACAAGTCGAGCACGGCGCGTTTCGGGTCCGAAGGCAAAACGACGCTTCGGTTCGCGTCCCGGAGCACATCCGGGGAGGCGAGCGCTTCGGCCTCGGACGCCGCCGCGTCGAGCGCGGCGGCAGTGGTGTCACACCAGATCCCGCTCGTCGTGATTCCCACCACCCGCAGCTCGTAGCGTTGCCGATCGACCGTCCTGATCACGTTGAGAGCGGACACACACGAGACTTCGTGCTCGGCGGAGTGGCCGCCGTAAAGGATCCGCAGGCGCGTCCTCACCCGGCCGCCTTGAGGGAGGGGAGGAGAACTAGACAACTCGCGTCCGTCATTGTCCCACAGGGTAGTTGCAGCTGCCATGATCGAAGGCGATGATCTGGACACTAAGCGAGCTGGCAGCCCTGGTCGACGGGCAGGTCACCTTCCAGACTGAGCGGGACGGGCAGCTGACCGGCGCCGAGCTTGCCGGCGCGTCGATCGCCGTGGCGCACGTCGCCGGCGTGTCGATCGACACGCGTAGCCTCCAAGCCGGCCAGCTTTTCGTAGCGCTCAAAGCGGAGAGGGACGGTCACGACTATCTAGACGCGGCGTTCGCCGCCGGAGCGCCGGCGGTCATGGTCGGGTGGGGGAGGACACCTTCGCACCTGCGAAATTCGAGAGCGGTCATAGAAGTGGCCGACACCGTTGCAGGCCTGTGGTCGATCGGCCGTTCAGCGCGTAAGCGTCTCTCGGGGCCGGTGGTCGGCGTCACCGGGTCGGTCGGAAAGACCTCGACCAAGGACCTGGCAGCCGCTGCGATCGCGCCTGCCAAGAGCGTCGTCGCCAGCCCGCGTTCGTACAACAACGAGCTCGGCTTGCCGTTGACGCTCGCCAACGCGCCCGAGGGTTGCGAGGTGGCCGTGCTGGAGAT
>JAKAZH010000008.1 GCA_021815935.1 Actinomycetes bacterium | reverse complement strand
CCCATAGACCCGAAAAACGCGGCGTCGCCGAAGGAGAACACTCCGCCGTCCGCCGCAGTAAGCCAGTAGCCGCCTCCATCAGGAGTCGCAGCCATCCCCACCACCGCAGCGTCCACACGCGAGCCGCCCATAGACCCGAAAAACGCGGCGTCGCCGAAGGAGAACACTCCGCCGTCCGCCGCAGTAAGCCAGTAGCCGCCTCCATCAGGAGTCGCAGCCATCCCCACCACCGCAGCGTCCAGACGCGAGCCGCCCATAGACCCGAAAAACGGGGCGTCGAAACTGAACACGCCGCCGTCCGACGCAAACAACCAGTAGCCGCCGGTAGCGGGATCCGCGACGACACCCACGACAGGGCGGTTCAAGACGACGCCCGCAAGATCCCCGTGGAATGCGACCGAACCGAAGTCGTAGAGCACTCCCGACGGCAGGACGACCCGGTAGCCGACGCCCGACTGTGCTACCTGGGCGACCGTAAAAGTCTGCGACACGGCCGGAGCCGCGCTGTATCCGCCACCCCCGGCCTGGTTCGCGTCGATGCTGCACACGCCCGCCGCGCCAAGTGACACCACACCCGAGCTTATCGAGCACACCCCCGACGATCCGGTGGAAATGCCGAACACTACCGGGTTGCCTGAGGCGCCCCCTGACGCTGTCGGCGTGTAAGTCCCGCCGACAGCCGCCCCCGCCGGGGGCTTCGACGTGAAAGTCACCGTCTGCGAGAGACTCGAAGGGACCGTCTGGGGGGCCGGAGTGACACTGAGGACCCCGGCGACAGACGTAAAGGAGTAGTTCGTGACCGGGGTAGTCGCAGTGCCGGTGCCGCTGTTATTGGTGTTGTTGGTCGCACCCGAGCACAAAAGCGCGTAGTCCCCGATTGGAAGGGGCCTGGTCGTCACGGCGGTCGCCCCTGTCGTTGTAGTCGTGCCGGCCGCGTAGACGCCACAAGACGGCTGGGAGCCGAGACTCGCCGCGTTCTCTCCCAGGATGAAACCGCTGTAGGCCGGGTTGAGATCCGGGGCGGCAGGATAGAAGATGGTCTGGGGGGTGACCGGGGAGATCGTCAAAGCGGGGTTCGGGTCCTGGACCGACCCGGCGTCACAGCTCACGAAAGACGGTGAGGACACGCCTCGCTGGTCCGCCGTCGGGCACAACAAGACGCTCGAAGCGTTGACAGTCACGTCCGTGTTGGAGGGGATAGATCCGATCGCCGGGTTCCCGGATTCGGGCAGGAAGGTCTCAGTAGGCCCCCCGTTGAATGCCAACGGCCCTAGATCCCCAGCAGACGTCGACACGTGACTCGTCGAAGTGGTGAACCTGCAGGACGTATCGTCGGCCACGTTGTAGCCGTCGTCGGTCACCGCCGAGGAGCAGTCCGACGGTGAGCCCGACACCAAAATAGACCCTGCTAACTCCACCCCGGACGAAGCGTCGATGTCGCCGCCCGCTCCGCCAATTCCGATGCCGAGACCGCCGGTGCCGCCCGAGCCGGCCGCACCCCCGGTCACCGTGCCACTGCTGATCATCACGCCCCCCGTGCCTGTGTTCGCGACATCACCACCACCACCGCCAGCGCCGCCAATCCCGTTACTACCACCACTGCCGCCCGAGCCGGCAGTACCCCCGGCGATAGTGCTGCCAGTGACTGTGACTCTCCCCGAGCCGGTGTTCGCGACATCACCACCACTTCCACCACCACCGGTGCTGCCAACAACACTAACGCTGCCGCCCGAGCCGGCAGTACCCCCGGCGATTGTGCTACCAGTGACGGTCACGTTCCCCGAAGCGATGTTCGCGACATCACCACCGCTACCGCC
The DNA here is from genome assembly GCA_021815935.1 of Actinomycetes bacterium. The sequence goes on along the minus strand of JAKAZH010000008.1, from coordinate 18,465 downwards.
AGCGCCGCCAATCCCGCTACTACTACTACCACCACTGCCGCCCGCGCCGGCCGCACCACCAGTCACAGTGCTACCAGTGACCGTGACGCTCCCCGAGCCCGTGTTCGCGACATCACCACCGCTACCGCCAGCGCCGCCAATCCCGTTACTACCACCACTGCCGCCCGAGCCGGCCGCACCACCAGTCACAGTGCTACCAGTGACCGTGACGCTCCCCGAGCCGGTGTTCGCGATATCACCACCACTACCGCCAGGGCCTCCGACGTTACTGGGGCCGCCCGAGCCGGCAGTACCCCCGGCGATAGTGCTGTCAGTGATCGTGACGCTCCCCGAAGCTGTGTTCGCGATATCACCGCCACTACCGCCTGCACCGCCTGAGGCGCCGGATCCGCCTGAGCCGGCGGTACCACCTGTGACAGTGCTATCAATAATCGTGACGCTCCCCGAACTTGAGGTCGCGATATCGCCGCCATTACTGCCTCCACCGCCGACGGCGGCAGTTGCGTTGGCGCCGTTGGCCGCCTTGCCGCCCTCGACCTGGAGGTCTTCGAGGGTGACAGGCCCAGCGTTGGCGCTGCTGGTGACGGCGATCGTGGTAGCGGTCCCGCCGCCGTCGATGACCGGGTTGGTGACGCCCGCACCGATGACGGTCAAAGACCCGAAGTCCGACGCGTCGATCACGTCGTTCTCGGTGTAGGTGCCGGCAGCGACGTCGATGGTGACGTCATCGCCTCCGTCCTGGCTCGCCGCGAGAGTCAGGGCGTCGGAGATCGTCGGGCACGCAGCCGCCGAGGTGCAAGACGTCCCGGTTGCCGAGGAGCCCACGTACAAAGTCACAGGACTTTGCGCCGACGCCACGCCTGCACCCAGCGGTGAGGCCAGCAGACCGCCAACCAACCCGAGCACTGCCAGCACTCCCATCCCTCTGCGACCCCGCGAGGCCGGCGCGGCCGGGCGAGTCGAGCGGAACCTCGCCCCCGGCGTCACAAGACGGTAAGCACCCACGAGCTCTCCCACCATGTCTTTTGCCCACTCCTGTCGGTAGTCGTCAGTGACTCAAAAAGGCAATTTAGGCCATAGCGCCAGTCTTAGCATTGATCCGTCGATGAACCGATGAGCTCGGACCTGGTGTGGAACTGTCGGGGATGGTCGAACAAACGATCGACGGCGCCGTCAGAGCGAACGCCGCAACCGCGGCCGACCTCGGACAACTCCGCCGCAATCCTCGCCTCTCCTTGCCGCAGGACTCCGGCGTCATGGCCCGACGAGCTTGTCTCTCAGGTCCTGCTTGAGTACCTTGCCCGCCGGGTTGCGGGGAAGCTCCGATCCGTAGAACCAGAACTTCGACGGCACCTTGAAAGCCGCCAGCCTTCTCCTGACGAAAGCGGCGAGCTCCGCCTCGTCGGCCTGAGCACCCGCCTTCAAGGTGACGACAGCCCCCACCTCTTCGCCGAGAGTGGGGTGCGGGATTCCGATTACCGCCGCCTCGGCGACGGCGGGATGCTCGTAGAGGACACCCTCGATCTCGACGCAGTAGACGTTCTCCCCACCACGGATGAGCATGTCCTTGGCCCGGTCGACGATGTAGACGAAACCGTCGTCGTCGACGCGCGCCACGTCGCCGGTGTGGACCCAGCCGTCGGTGAATGTCGCAGCGGTGGCTTCGGGCTTGTTCCAGTAGCCCTTGACGATGTTCGGGCCTTTGATCCAAAGCTCTCCCACTTCGCCGGTAGCGACCTGCACCCCGTCGGCGTCCACTACCTTGACCGTGACGACGGGGACTGGAGGTCCGACGCTGTCAGGTTTCGCAAGGTAGTCATCGCCCGCGTTCATCGTCGACAGCGACGACGTTTCCGTCATGCCGTAGCCGTTGGATGCCTGGGAGGAGTTGAACGTCTCCTTGATCCGTCGCACCAGCTCGGGGGGAGCGGGGGCGCCCCCGTAGCCGACGGATTTGACACTGGAGGTGTCGCGTTTGGGGAAATCGGCGTGATCTAGGACCTGCAGGACCATTGTCGGCACCCCGCCGAAGGATGTGATCCTCTCGCGCTCGATGAGCTCCAGGGCGCGCCCAGCGTCCCATCGGTGCATCATCACCAGCTTCCCTCCGACTAGCAGGTTCGCAACGAGGATCGAGTGACATCCTGTCGCATGGAAGAGTGGGACCGACAGCAAGTACGCGTTCTGCGTTCCCGCGCCTGGCGCCGGGACTTGACCGCCGGAACGGTGGACCGCCCGGGCGGTGACGTAGAACAGGCTCATCGGGTTCGTGCAGATGTTGCGGTGCGTCCCAAGAGCACCCTTCGGGCGTCCCGTCGTGCCCGACGTGTAGAAGATGGTGGCGTCGTCGTCGGCGGTGATCCCCGTGTCCGGGAGATCTACCGCATCTACCGCCGTGTCGAGGAGGTCCTCGAAACGCATCTCGCCTTCGCCAAGAAGTCCATCGCCGCTGCGCGCGACGACGACACACGCAAGTTCGCCCAGTTGCGGACGGTGCTCCCGTATCGACGCGGCGCGCTCCGGATCGGCGATCACGACCTTCGTCGCGGAATCCGCCAAGCCGTATGCAAGCTCGTCACCGGTCCACCATGAGTTGAGGGGCACGACGACAGCGCCGGCGGCGGTCGCAGCCCAGAATGCAACGGACCATTCCGGGTAGTTGCGCATCGCGATCGCGACACGGTCTCCGTCACGAATCCCGAGGTGACTCCGGAGCGCATTGGCAAGACGCGCGCTCGCCACGAAATGTTCCTCGAAGCTGAGCGTCTCGTCCTCGTAGACGATAAACGTCTTGTCACCGTGGCCTCGGCTCGACCTCAAGATGTGGGGGAGGGTAGCCGGAGCGTTCTTCCAGGTCTTGGTCTCTATCCCCCTGATGACCTCGAGCGCTACCTCGAACATCTGGCCCGGAGCTGTTAGTGCGCTGTCCGCCTCCTGCACGGACATTGCCGTCATACGATCAGCCTTTCTTTCCAGAGGTTGAGGTCTGCGCCCGCAGCGCTGGGAGTGATCGTCAGCGCTTCCGCTTTGACGGCGTCAGCGATCCGCCTCTGGTCCCAGTAGCTGTGCGCCGCACCGCGGAACATGTTCCGGCGCCACTCGACCAGATCCGCCGGCGCCGATCCGAGGAATCCCCAAATGCCGTAGGCCCATTCGTAATCGAAGATCACCGGTGCCCGGCCGAAATGCGACGACCGGCGACTTGCGCAGGCAAAGCATCCGGCGATGACATCATGGTGGTCCTCACCCGGGTCACAAACAAGCCGGTCATCGAAGCGGCGCGCGAGCTTCAGCCCGTACCCGAGGTCAGGGCCGGCCGATCCGAACCGAGGTCCCGACGACGCCTTTAAGTCCATAGCGTCGCCCGGTCGTCCCAGACGCCACGGCTCGGGGGTTGAAAGAGCCTTGGAGCTTCGCACACGGTCAGTCGCACGGACAGGGACATAAGCGGGCTGCGTCATGGTTTGCCATCCTGTCCGGGCGGCAACGTGTGGAGCAACCCGAACACTATCGAGTCCTCGAGTGCCGACCAGGAAGCTTCGATCACGTTCTCGGACACCCCGATCGTCGTCCACGTACGCTCCCCGTCCGTCGAGTCGATGAGCACCCTGGTGACCGCCGCAGTGGCCTTGCTCGTATCGAGCACCCGTACTTTGAAGTCGGTCAAGTGGACATGCGCCAGCTGAGGGAACTCCGGGCCTATCGCTTGGCGCAGCGCTGCGTCTAGAGCGTTGACCGGACCGTTACCTTCCGCGGTTGCGATGACCCGCCTGTCACCTACCAACACCTTGACGGTCGCCTCGGTTACGAAACTCCCGTCTTCTCGCAGCTCGGTGATGACACGGTGGGACTCGAGGGTGAAGTAGTCCTGCTTCCAACCCGTAGCCGCCCGCATGAGCAACTCGAGAGACCCGTCGGCAACCTCGAAGTGGTAGCCGCGGTGCTCCAGTTCCTTCAGCTTCTCGACGACGCCGGCAGCGGCAGAGTCGTCCATCTCCAATCCGAGCTGCGCAGCTTTGAGTGTGACCGTCGAGCGGCCGGCCATCTCGCTCACGACGAAGCGCGTGCCGTTACCGACAGCGGCGGGCTCCACGTGCTCGTAGGCGTTGGCCGACCTCGCGATAGCGCTCGTGTGCAGCCCCGCCTTGTGCGCGAACGCCGACACCCCGACGAAAGGCTGGTGGGCGCTCGGAGCTACGTTGACGACCTCCGAAATGTGGTGGGCGACAGGAGTCAACAGTTCCAGCCGCTCGGGAGCGATTGTGCGAACGCCCATCTTCAAAGTGAGGTTCGGGATCGCAGCTGTCAGATCGGCGTTGCCTGTCCGCTCGCCGTATCCGTTGACGCATCCCTGCACTTGTGTGGCGCCCGAACGAACAGCGACGAGCGAGTTGGCAACTGCTGTGCCCGAATCGTTGTGGAAATGGCAGCCGATCGCGACGTCGGAGGGGAAACGCTGACGGACTTCGCCTACCACCCGCTCCACCTCGAAAGGCAATGTGCCGCCGTTTGTGTCGCACAGCACCAGGACCTCTGCACCTGCGTCTGCTGCGGCGAGGAGTACATCCGTGCTGAAACGGGCGTTCGAGCGGAACCCGTCGAAGAAGTGCTCGGCGTCGAGGAACACACGCTTGCCCTGAGACACCAAAAATCCGATCGAGTCCGCGACCATGTCGATGGCCTCGGTGAGCGAGGTGCGCAGGGTCTCGGTTACATGCCACTCCGCTGATTTGGCTACCAGGCAGACGACGCCCGTTCGCGCTGCGAGCATGTCCGCGAGGACCGGGTCGGTTTCCGCCGTGCCGCCCGCCTTGCGGGTCGAGCCGAAAGCGACGAGAGTGGCGTGCTCGAGATGCAGGTCGCCTTCCGCGGCGCGCCGGAAGAACTCTGCGTCCTTGGGGTTGGCGCCGGGCCAGCCGCCCTCGATGTAGTGTACGCCGAGGTGGTCCAGCTGGGTGGCGACGCGCAGCTTGTCGTCGACGGTGAGCGAGAGCCCCTCCTGCTGGCTTCCGTCCCGGAGAGTCGTGTCATAGATGTCGACAGATTCGGGAAGCTCGACCGGTACGGGATGGGCGTGCGAAGCCGGGTGCAAGCCGGGTTGGTGCGCGGATTTATCCGACATGTTCCACCCAGTCCTTGTAGCGGTCGACGTTCCCACGTACCGCTTCGTGGTAGATCTCCTGTATCCGCTGCGTCACAGGGCCCGGCCGCCCGCTGCCGACGATCCTGTCGTCGACGGATGCGATAGGAACGACCTCCGCTGCGGTACCGGTGAGGAACGCCTCCTCAGCGGTGTAGAGATCGGACCTGAGGATGTTCGCGAACTCGACCTCGTAGCCGAGATCGCGGGCGATCGTGACCACCGAATCCTGGGTGATCCCCTCGAGGGCTCCAGCCGAGGTAGGCGGGGTAAGGATCTTCTGGTTGCGGACCACGAAGAGGTTCTCGCCGGTGCACTCGCTCACATACCCCTGCGGCGAGAGGAGGATCGCCTCGTCGTAGCCGGCCTTGAGCGCCTCGATCTTGGCCATCGACGAGTTGATGTACATGCCGGTGCCTTTGGCTGCGGGCGGCATCGCGTTAGGGTCGTGGCGCTGCCAGGAACTGATCTTCATGCGAACACCGTTCGCGACGCCGTCCTCGCCGAGGTAGGCGCCCCAAGGCCACACGGCGATCGACACGTTGACCGGGCACGGCAGCGGGTTGAGGCCCATCTCACCGTAGCCGAGGTAGACGAGAGGTCTGATGTAGCACTCGGCGAGCCCGTTGACCCGCACAGTGGTCCGGGTCGCTTCGACGATCTCATCGAAGCTGAAAGGCACATCGATCATGAAAATCTTCGCCGAGTTGAACAGCCGGGTGATGTGGTCTCGGAGGCGGAAAATCCCCGGCCCCGAGTCGGTGGGGTAAGCGCGGATACCCTCGAACACTCCGCACCCGTAGTGGAGCGAGTGCGTCAGCACATGGATCCGGGCCTGGTCCCAGTCGACCAATTCGCCGTCCATCCAGATCTTCTCGGTCGGAACTATTGGCATTTCGTTTACACCCTTTCTGCGACGGCGTCGCCGATTTGGCTGGTTGATGCTCCCGGTTCGGGGTGAAAGTCTGCGACCGCCTTGGACACCCTTTCCGCTGATTCACGCGCCCCGAGGAAGTCGAGCATCATCGCGGCCGAGACGATCGCTGCCGTCGGGTCGGCCCGTCCTGTTCCGGCAATGTCGGGGGCGGAGCCGTGCACCGGTTCGAACATCGATGGACTGGTCCGCTCTGGGTTCAGGTTCCCCGAAGCCGCCTTGCCGATACCGCCGGCGACCGCACCTGCGAGGTCGGTGAGGATGTCGCCGAAGAGATTGTCGGTGACTATCACGTCGTATCTTTGCGGGTGCTCCACGAGATGTATGCAGGCTGCGTCTATGTGATTGTAGGACGTCGCGATCTCCGGGTAGTCCTTCGCCACGACGTCGAATGTCCGTTGCCACAGGTCGCCGGAGAACGTCAGGACATTAGTCTTGTGTACCAGCGTCAGGTGCTGAGCTGTCCTGGCTCGTGCGGTCTCGAAAGCGAACCGAACGCACCGCTCGACGCCGGCGCGGGTGTTCACAGACCCCTGCGTCGCGATCTCGGCGGCAGTCCCGCGTCGTAGGAACCCACCCTCTCCGGCGTATGTTCCCTCCGTATTCTCCCGGATCACGACCATGTCCATCGCGACGCCGGCTCCGACACTCGCCAGGGAGCTGAAAGGCCTCAAGTTGATGTACTGGTCGAGCTCGAAACGCATCTTCAAAAGGAGCCCCCGCTCGAGGACTCCGGGAGGCACTTCGGGGGTGCCGATAGCGCCGAGCAGGATCGCGTCGAAACCCCGCAGTTCGTCGAGAACACTGTCCGGGAGGACCTCGCCCGTGGCGAGATATCGCCTTCCTCCGAGGTCGTATTCGACCGTGTCGAGCACGGCTCCAGCGGCCCGGGCGACCTTGAGTGCCTCGGGCACGACCTCCTGGCCGATCCCGTCGCCGGCTATCACTGCCACCTTGAAACTTTTCACCTTGTCGACACTCCTACGAAAGACTTCCGAACTTTTCCTGAGAGGTTCCTTCGACTCGACTGACCGATTCCGGCGGTTGCAGGACGGCCGCAGAGAGGATTCAAGGCTCCTCTAACGACAACGACCGCCCCCGGAAGGACGGTCGGAAACGCGCATCGGGGAAAGCCGGCGCGTCAGCAAATAATTACGATGAGGCGCTGAGAAGTTGTTCGCATTGCCACGATGGTATTCTAACCACATGTAGCCTGGTTCGGCTATGAGTTACACGACCCGGCTTTCCAAAGAGACGTTCGAGCGCCTGCAGGCTGAGCTGGGGGACCTGAAGACGACCGGGCGGATCGAGATTGCCAGGGCGATCGAGGCCGCCCGCGCTCTCGGCGACCTCTCGGAGAACGGCGACTACCACGCTGCGAAAGACGCGCAGGGTAAAATGGAAGCACGCATCCGTCAGCTGGAGGCAACGCTGGAGGGAGCGCAGATCGTCGTGAGCGAGCCTGGCTCCGTCGAAGCCGTCGAGGTCGGGGTCGTTGTCTCGCTTCGATACGAAAGCGACGACGACGTCGAGCGCTACTTGATCGGCTCGATAGAGGAGCATCCCGACGGCGTCACGGTGGTGTCGCCACAGTCGGCTCTCGGCCGGGCCCTGGTAGGCCACCGGCTCGGCGACAAAGTCAGCTACGAGACCCCGACCGGGGCCACGCTCACAGTAGAGATCGTGGCTATCGGCGCCTGAGATGCACGTGACTGCGACCACTTGATCACCGAGCCCTCCCGCGTTCGTCTCGCCAGGCGGGCGTGGATCTCCGACGGGTCCTCGGGTGCGACGGTTGCACCGGACGGCACAATCGACTGGTACCAGTCAGGCTCCCCGGGTGGACCCGCGCTTTTGTGGCGTCTCTGTGACCCTGACGGACCAGCTCTTCGCGTCGGGGTCGCCTCCGACACGCCCGCGGTCAGCGACAGCGGCGGCCCGCAGGTCGTCTACCTGCCGGGAACCAACGTGGCGGAGACCGTAACTCGGACCACTGGCGGCCGCAGCATCTCGGTCACGGACTTCGTCGAATGGACGCCGGCCACACCGACGCGCACCAGGGGGCTGACCCGTCTTGTTCGCGCCCTCGCCGGCCCGGTGGAGATAGAGGTTGAGTTGGTAGCCGGACGGCGAAGCCGGGTGCTGCAGAGTTCTCGAGGGCTCAAAGTCGGCGATCTCACGATCGAGGTCGGTGGCGCTTTCGCCAACTGCAGCTTCGAAGGCAGACCGTACGGCCCTCGCGGTCAACGCTGGCGTGCACTCGCGACCCTCGACAGCGGGCAGGAAGCTATCGTCGTCCTCGGCGACGCTGCCTCCGCTCCGCATCCGGACGTCTCATCCGGCGCAGCTCGCCTCGCCTCGACGATTAGCGCCTGGGGTAGCTGGCTCGCCGTCTTGCGCTACGACGGCCCCTGCGACGACGCTGTGATCCGGTCGCTTCTGACCTTGAGGTCTCTCACCGATCGCCACGGAGCAGCTGGCGGCGCCGCCACCACCTCTCTTCCCCGCCGCCTCGGGTCAGAGCGCTCATCGGACGCCCGCTGGGTCACCCTACGTGACGTGGCCGCAACCGTGGCGCTCTATTCGCAGTTCGGTTTCGACGACGACGCGACGGCTGCAGAAACGTGGCTACGCAACACGGTATCGCAGGCGTCGCGGCCATGGCCGGCCCACTACGACAAGGACGGCCAACCAGCTCCGGACGTCTCCGAGCTCGCGTGGCAGGGATGGCGCGGGTCCCAGCCGGTCGTTAACGGCCGGCGACCTCAGCCTGCCGGCGCCGGGGCGCTTGGCGCCGTGCTTGCGGCGATCGGCGCTTCCACCGGCCACCGCGGCGAACCGCTCGCCGACCCTGGACCCCTGTCAGCTGCCTGGCCGGATATCGCCAAAGCCGTCGACGGCCTGTGCGACAGTTGGGAGACCCCAAGCGCTGGGCGCTGGGAGTCGGCTGGTGAGAATCAGAGCTTCACGTCGGACCTGCTCGACACTTGGGATGCCCTCACCAAAGCAGCGGCCTTAGCACGCGCCACCAACCCGCTTGACATATCCGCTGCAGGATGGCGTCTCGAAAGCTCAGAAGTCGCCGGTCGGCTCTCCGAACTCGCGGATCTCGGCGAGGGAGCTCTCAGCTTGCACGCCGCCACCGACGAGGCCGACGCTGCCCTGCTCGCGGTAGCGTGGGAGGGACCGTGGCCGGCGGACCACCCGGTGGTAGCGGCCACCGTGGAGCGGACACTGCTTCGCCTCGGTTCCGGCCCTTTCGTCCACCGGTACTCCGAGAAGTTCAACGACGGCATCTCCGGCCCGGACCTCCCTGACCTCGAAGCTACCTTCATGGCGGTCAGGGCCTTAGCGTTACTGCGGCGATGGGAAGACGCACACGAACGTATGGAGGCTGCCGTAGGGACGATCTCAAGAAGCGGTCCCGGGGTGCTCGCCGAGACTGTGGACCCGGCGTCCGGTGTCACCTTCGGCAACCTTGCGTACGCTCCGGCGGCTGTCGCCCTGCTCGAAGCCGCCGCAGCACTGTCGAGCGGGCCCCGCTGATCGGGTAACTTGCATCCGGTGAGCGAATCGGCAATCGTCGTCGAGCGTCTCGGCAAGTCGTTCGGCTCCGTAGAAGCGCTCCGCGGAGTCGACCTGGAAGTCCCACACGGCAGCGTCCTCGGCCTTCTCGGTCCGAATGGCGCCGGCAAGACGACGGCCGTGCGGATCATGACGACCCTCCTTCGCCCCGACTCCGGCCGGGCGATCATCGAGGGTCGCGACGTCGTACGCGAACCGGACGCCGTACGTCACCTGATCGGCCTTGCAGGACAGTCCGCTGCCATCCGGGACGAGCTGACCGGCCGGGAGAACCTGGAGTTCACCGGGCGCCTCTACCACCTTCCCCGCAGTCGATGCCGTGAGCGGGCGAACGAGCTCCTCGAACGCTTCGACCTCGCGGACGCCGCCGATCGCCAGGCGAAGACCTACTCGGGTGGCATGCAGCGCAGGCTGGACCTCGCCGCGAGCCTCGTTGCCGAGCCTCCGGTCCTCTTTTTGGACGAGCCGACCACAGGTCTCGATCCGAGGAGCCGTCTCGGGATGTGGTCGGTGATCCGCGACCTCGTCGCAGGGGGCACGACACTGCTTTTGACCACCCAGTACCTCGAGGAGGCCGACGAGCTCGCCGATCAGATCGTGGTGATCGACCACGGGACCGTCATCGCCTCGGGCACCTCCGATTCGCTCAAAGATCAGGTCGGCGGCGACGTAATCGACTTCGAAGTCCCGGACCGCTCCATGCTCGACGAAGCGGGCCGCTGCGTGGCTGCGCTGTCGGACTCACCGCCTGTCGTCGACGCCGAGAATTCCCGGGTGACTGTACGGATCGGCCGGCGCGGCTCGCAGGCCCTCATCGACGCCGTGCGCCTCCTCGACCAGGCCGGTATACGGGTCGTCGGGTTGGCGACGCACAGACCGTCACTCGACGACGTGTTCCTGACCTTGACGGGCCACGCCGCTAGTGCGAATTCGGAGGACACCAAATGAGCCAAGCTGCAGTCACTCTGGCGGCCTCCCGAGGCCAAGTTGGTCCTCTGCGGCGTTTGCGTTGGGCGGTTGTCGACTCAGCGACTCTCATGCACCAGAACCTCCTTCGCTGGGTTCGCACTCCCGCCTACATCGTCTTCACCGTCATCCAGCCAGTGATGTTCATGTTGCTTTTCCGCTATGTGTTCGGTGGAGCGATCCATGTCGCTGTAAAAGGCGGCTACGTGAACTACCTGATGCCCGGGATCATCGGCCAGACCTGCGGGTTCACCAGCTTCTCCACGGCGATATCGCTCGCCCAGGAACTTCAGAAAGGCTCCATAGACCGGCTGCGTTCGATGCCGATCGCGCGTTCAGCGGTCCTCGTCGGCCGCCTCGGGGCGGACCTGATCCGCCTCGCGTTGACAATTGCCGTGCTGATCGCTACCGGCTACCTCGTCGGTTTTCGTTTTGACAACGGGGTCGGCCCCGCAATCGCCATGTTCGTGTTCGCGTTGGCGATCGGCCTAGCGGTTGCGACCGTTTCGGCTTTCACCGGCCTCGCGATCCGAGACGAGGAGTCCGTGCAGGCGTTCGGGCTGATCTGGGTGTTTCCTCTCACCTTTGTCAGCTCCGCCTTCGTACCGATTCAGAGCATGCCCGGATGGCTCCAAGCTTTCGCACGCAACCAACCTTTCACCGTCTTCATCGACGAACTGCGCTCTCTCGCAGTCGGTGGCCCGCTCGTATCGGGGGCTTGGCAGAGCCTCGCGTGGATGGTCGCAATATTCGCCGTGTTCAGTTGGCTGGCAGCCCGCGCTTACCGCCGGGTTTGAGCAGCTGTCGTGCTACCAGCTCCCGACGAGCTCGATGAGTGTCCTGGTAGCCCAGCCCGTTGCACCCCGGCAGATCCACCCGTCGTCCGCATCCGCCCAGGCGGGTCCGGCGATGTCGAGGTGCGCCCAGGGGCGGCCAGCAGCGAACTCGGCGAGGAACAGCCCGGCTATGATCGCGGAGGCGCCAGGGCCAGACGCGACGTTCTTGATGTCGGCCACGTCGGAATCGAGGTGCTTGCGGTAGCCGCGGTGAAGCGGCAGTTCCCAGCACGTCTCGCCGACCGTTCGCCCGGCTTCAAGCACTCTGGTGACGAGCGCCGCGTCGCTGCCCATGACCGCCGCGACCCTGTCGCCGAGCGCGACTCTCTGGCCGCCCGTCAGGGTCGCCACGTCGACGATTGCGTCCGGTTCCTCCTCTACCGCCAGAGACAACGCGTCGGCGAGCACGAGGCGACCTTCGGCATCGGTGTTGAGCACCTCGATCGTCTTTTTGTTACGGGCGGTCAGGACGTCTCCTGGGTGTATCGCCGTTCCACTTGGCATGTTCTCTGTGGCAGCGACCCACGCAACAACCTCGGCAGGGACCTTCAGCCGGGCGAGAGCGACGGTAGCGCAGATGACGGCCGCAGCGCCGCCCATGTCGTCTTTCATCGTCATCATCGACGCGGCCGGTTTGAGCGAAAGGCCGCCGGAATCAAACGTTATCCCTTTGCCCACCAGATGTATCCTCGGCGCTCGGCCGTGTCCTTTCGATGCCACACCGGCCCCGCGGGGCTTGGACGTCCCGTCTGGACTGTATTGCATCCGGATGAGTCGCGGCGGCTCGGACGCTCCTGCGGCGACCCCTAGCAGGCCGCCGAGTCTCTCCTTCGCGATGCGCTTTTCGTCCCAGACGTCGACGTGCAGACCTGCCGCTTCACCGTCGAGCACCGCCAGGCGACTGAGCTCCCGCGGTGTCAGCTGCCGGGCTGGGCAGTTAACCCAGTCACGCGCACGCCATGCCGCCTCGACTGACGCCTGGCCCTTGCGAAGTCCTTCGCCGGCGCTGCTGCCGGCGCTCACCACCGTCACACGCTCGACCCGGTCAGGCTGGCTTCGTGAGGTCGGCGCTCCGATGTAACGGTAGTTGCCGAGGCCAAAACCCTCGACGACAGCCCTGACCGCCTCGCCTGCATCCCCGCCGGTCGCTTCGAACGCTGACGTCAGCGTCGTCGTGACGAGTCGCGAGTCACCTGCCTGGCGGCCGAGCGATGCGGCCGCCCTGCGAAGGTCGTCCGCGCCGATAGCTCCTTTGGGCCCTACGCCCACCGCTACGATCGTCCCGCCGTCGCGCGACGGGAAGGCCTGCGTCTGGCCTGGACGGCCCTCGAATCGGCGCTGGGCTAGGAAAGCCCTGTCAACTTCGACCCCGCCACCTTCGGGTACTGACAGATCGGCGTAAACCGGGACGCCGAGGACACCTCTGCGCTGCGGAATGCGTCGTGCGAGCGACGCGGTTGGACCTCGGAAATCGCCGTCCTCGCCCGGCGCGCCATGCTCAGGAGAGCTCACTTCGCGGACCCTGCCTTCCTCGAAAGCAGGGAGTCCCCGTCCTCCTGCCAGCGTGCCATGGTCCAAAGCAGGTCCGAGAGGCGGTTCAGGTACACGGCCACGGATCTCTTCGTCTAGTCCGGCGAGGAGTCCGGCGAGGAATCCGACGACGAGTCCGGCGAGGAATCCGACGCCGAGTCCGGCCTCGCATCCGGCGGCGTGACGTCGCCAGAATCACTCAACGCAACGATGACAGCCCTCTCGGCGCGTCTTGTCACGGACCGTGCCACATCGAGGCCGGCCGCCACCCTGTTCGCCCCCGGGACGACGAAGTCTTTGATCGGCGCGAAACGTGGGGTGATCTGGTCGATCAGCCCTTCTAGAACGTCGACCATCTGATGGCTCACCATAGTGGAGCCGGCCGTGAGCTTTCGCCGGTTCTGCGAGGCTGTGGCCACCTCTGCCATCGCCACATACAGGTCACGTTCGATCCCGACGAGGATCGCATCGAGTTCCGATCCCGGCTCGGCCTCAGCGCGAACAGCCCCCAACGACGATTGCGCTTCGTCGATCGCTCCGTTTGCTTCGATGGTCGCCGACGTCTTCGCGACTCGTCCACCGTAAAGTAGCCCTGTCGTGCCGTCGTCGCCGGTGCGGGTATAGATCTTCATCGAGTCGTCAAGCCTAACCGCGCGCCGCCGACGCAAATGTCGCTCGCAGACCCACCGCGTCTACTGAAGCGGCGAGGCAAGCGGCGACGCTGCGGGTTGCGGTCCGCTCGAGGGCACACCGAGATCGTTCAGAGCATTCCGCATGATCGTCGCAAAGGCCGGTCCTGCGGCCTGCGCACCGTAATCGGGCGTGTCGAAGATGCTCACCACTATCGCCAACTGGGGATTCTGAGCAGGCGCGAATCCGGCGAACGTGGCGTCTGTGCGATTCATCACGTAGCCATTCGGGCCAAGGAACTGTGCCGTGCCGGTCTTACCCGCCACCGCGTACCCGCTCACCTGAGCGGAAATGCCGGTTCCCGCCGAGACGACCTGTTCGAAGATGGAAGCCATCTGCGCGGCGACACCGGCCGACACGATTCTCCGCGGCGCCGGCTGTGCGACCGCATGCGTGTTGCCGTGAGGCCCTATCAGCGACGACACGAGGTGCGGTGCGACGTAAACCCCACCGTTCGCGATTGTGCTGTAGGCGGCGGCGAGTTGCGCTGTGGTGACCGAGATACCTTCCCCGTAGGACATCGTCGCCAGATCAACCGGTTTGATTGTGGCTTCCGGTTTGACAATACCGGCAGCCTCCCCCGGAAAGTGCACCGGCGTCGAAGTACCGAAGCCAAACGCTCCGAGGTAGCGGTAGTAGGTTGGGGCACCGATACGCTGGACGATCTCCGTCGCCCCGATGTTGGAGGACTGCGCGACAATCCCCGTAACGCTGAGCAGTTCCGTCCCGTGTGGCTCGGCGTCGTGAATATAAACCCCGTCAACCGGATAGGCGCCGGGTATGTTGAAAACTTGATCCGGGGTGGTGGCACCAGTTGCCAGAGCAGCTGAGACAGTTACTAGCTTCATGACGGATCCCGGCTCGTAGACCTGGGTGAACGCCGCCGGAGTCGTGGATTCAACCGGCTGGATCTCGCTGGTCGTCTGAGTGCGGGGAAGGATTTTTCCTCCTGCACCAATCGTCACCGGCACCGCGGCTGCCTGGCCCGAAGCGGCCTGGGTGTTCGCAGGTCTGGTCAAATTTGCGACCGCCAGAAGTGCGCCGGTGTGCGTGTCCTCCACAACCGCCGTAGCGCTCACCGCGTGACTCGCTACCAGCGCCTGGGCAAGCGCCTGCTCGGCCTGGTACTGCAGTGCGCTGTCGACCGTCGTCACGACGTCGTCGCCTGCTGCGGGCGGTAGGTCGCGGATGACACCGTTCGGGACAGCCTGGCCCGTCGGGTCGACCACCTCAACCAGCTGCCCGGGCCGACCCTGCAACGTCTTGTTGTAATCGTATTCGAGGCCCGAAGCGCCGACGCCGGCCGAATTGGTCGAACCGACAAGGGGCGAAGCAAGCAGGCCTTGCGGATAAAACCGTTCGGGTGCCTGCATGACGAGGATGCCGGGAAGGCGAAGTTTCGTCACGGCCGGCCCGGTTGCGACCGGCAGGTTCTTGCCCAACTCGACGTAGCCGGTGTGCTCGGAGAGCTGGCTCTGGATCAGCGCCGCCCGCTCGTGGAGCAGCGGGGCGAGAGACGACGCTTCAGCTGGCGCGTCTGTAACCTGGTACGGGTCCGCCACTACGGTCGGGCGCATCTCACTCAACGCGAAGGGCTGACCGCTGCTTGAAAGTATCGCCCCTCGCAGGGCAGGCAGCGGGATCGTCGCAATGTCCTGGTTCTTCGCAAAAGTCTGATACCGATGAGCAGCGAACACATCCACGTAGGCGAGGCGACCTGCAACGACGGCGAGGGCAGCGGTTACGATTCCGAAGATAGTCAAAAGGCGCCGACGGCTGCGCTGCGCGCCTGCCCATTCGACAGGCGCGTTTCTTGGATCCGAAGGCGGTTTCACGACGTAGGTAACTCTACGATGCCTGGGTAGGGATCTGGCGGACCCCCCGACAGACCGGAGCTAGCGCACCGCACTCCTTACGTGCCGCTCAGGGGGGTCGCCAGAACCGGCTGGTGGAACAACACGTCGTAGACCTGGCGGACCACAGGTGCCGCCGCCGACGCACCATATCCTGCTTGGGAGATGAAGCAGTCGGCCACGTACTGCGGCGAGGATGCCGGCGCGAACGAAGTGAACACCGACGTGTACTGCTTGTAAAGCGGCGAAGTGTGGGGTATCCCCGACACGGGCTGCGCAGTGCCCGTCTTGGCGCCGACCTGAATCGGATAATTCGTTGCGCCGAACGAGTAGTACGCAGTGCCAAGCGGGTTTGCGGTGACGCCGGTGTAGCCTTGGACCATGGCTTGGTGATCGACGGCCGAAAGCGGCGGGGTCGAAGCCAGCTTGACCGGACTGTAGGTCGTGACCACTTGGCCAGCAGCGGTCTGGGCGTCGAGGACGAGACTCGGCGTCCAAAGGGTCCCGCCGTTGGCGAATGCGGAGTACGCGTTGGCGAGCTGCAGGGGGGTTACTGCGACGTCGTCCTGGCCGATCGCGGACTCGATGGCGTCACCTACATAATAGCTGCCGAAGGGATAGGCGACAGGGTTCTGGGCGTGAAGCTTCGCCTTCTCTGCAGGGGTGAGGACATACCCGGCCGCTTCGCCCGGAAGGTCGATCCCGCTGTAGCGGCCGAACCCGTACTGGCCGGCGATGTTTTGGAAATAGTTCGCCCCGTATTTTGACGGGTTCGTATAGAGGGTGCCACCGATGTTGTAGAAGTACGCGTCGTCGGATACGGTAAGCGCAAACGGCAGGTTGACCTCGCCGAAAGACTGGTGCGCGTCGTTTGCGAAGAAGTGGCCCGCAACGGTGATGCCACCTCCGACGTCGTTGAAGTAGGAGTTGGATGTGATGACCCCGCTCTTGAGGCCAGCTGTAGCGGTCACCAACTTGAAGGTCGACCCAGGGAAATACTGGCCGGCGATTGCACGGTTCTCCAAAGGGGACCCGCTTGCGGGGCTGGTCAGGGTGGCGTAGTGGGCGGTGCTGATTCCACCTATGAACCACGACGGGTTGTAGGTGGGATAAGAGGCCATTGCCAAGATCTTGCCGTTGTTCGGGTCCTCGACCACGACAGCCCCGCCGGTTGCGCGGTACAGCCCGCTCCCGTCAGTGTCAACCTGCTTGCGTTTGATCGCAATCTCCTGGGCAAGGGCGTTCGTTGCGGCCGTCTGCACTGTCCCGTCGATCGAGAGTCGAATGTTGTAGCCGGGAACCGGTGGCGCTGTCGAGATCACCGATACGACCCGTCCGGTCGCGTCGACGGCGACTTTCTCGACGCCCGGTTTGCCGGCAAGCACGCTTTCGTAGGCCGCTTCGAGGCCGGTCTGGCCTATCTGGGCGTTCGCCTGGTAGCCCTTCGGTCCGAGGACCTTGTACTCGGCTGCGGTAATCTGGCCGACGTAGCCGAGTATGTTCGCTGCGGAATTGCCAAGCTTGGTGTAGTAGGGCTGCGGCTGCGTCGACACGCTCACACCAGGGAAAGTGCCCTGGTGTTCCTGGATGTAGAGCATCTGTTGCGGCGTAGGGTCGACCATCACCGTCACTGGGCTGTAGGGGCTGTACTGGTTGTTGTTGATCGCGGCCTTCATTGCGGTGACGCTCACACCATCGAGAACGGCAAGACTCGAGATCTCAGCCGGATTGGGCGCAACGACCTGGCGGTCCACGATGACCACCGGGACCTCCACATTACCGACGAGCACGTTCCCGTTCCGGTCGAGGATCTCACCGCGTGGCGCAGGCGTATAGATCGTACGGACAAAGTTCGCTGCGGCAACGACCTGCGAACCGGGTCCGGTGGCGATCTGCAAGACCACGAGACGAGCTACGAGCGCGGCGAACATCACGCCTGCGACCACCCTTATCAAGCGCAGACGGAAGGCGACAGGGGACGGGGCTTGCGGATCCACTCCCCGACTTTCTAGCATCCGCCGACGCAGCGCAGAGGTCGGCGGCCCGGGCGGATCCTCTATTTGCGGGCCGGACCTCGACCGTTGTCCACGGACCGCACCTTCGCTCCGGTCGCCCCTCGGACCTCATCCTCGCTGGCGGCCGGTATCCTTGGGTGATGTCCAGCTACCTCGATGCGCTCGACGAGAGGGTCGTGATCTTCGACGGAGCGACCGGCACGAACCTGCAACTGCGCGACCTGACAGCGGACGACTTCGGCGGCCCCGACCTCGAGGGATGCAACGAGGTTCTTGTCGCCACACGACCCGACGTGATCGCCGACCTGCACCGAAGTTTCCTAGACGTGGGATGCGACGTCGTCGAGACGGACAGCTTCGGGAGCCTGCCCTGGGTTCTAGCCGAGTACGGGATCGCCGAACGGGCAGGCGACCTCGCCCGCAAGGCGGCTGCCGTGGCGCGCGAAGTAGCGGACGGCTACCCAGGCGGTCGGTGGGTCGCGGGCTCTCTCGGGCCTGGCACCAAGATCGCCTCCCTAGGCCAGATTTCCTTCGCCGAACAGCGTGACGGCTACCAGCTTGCGGCCACCGGCCTCCTCGAAGGCGGCGTCGACCTCCTCCTGATCGAGACGGTCCAGGACCTCCTTCAGGCGAAGGCGGCGCTGATCGGTTGCCGGCGGGCGATTGCCGCCGCCGGGCGCACCGTGCCGTTACAAGTTCAGGTGACGGTGGAGACCACCGGCCGGATGCTGATGGGCACCGAGATCGGGGCTGCCCTCACCACATTGCAGGCGTTGAGGCCTGACGTGATCGGCTTGAACTGCGCAACCGGCCCGGTCGAGATGACAGAGCACCTGCGCTACCTGAGCGCCCACTCGCCGCTTCCGATATCAGTCCTGCCCAACGCTGGACTGCCCTCGGTCGTCGACGGTGCCAT
>JAKAZH010000189.1 GCA_021815935.1 Actinomycetes bacterium | reverse complement strand
GTCCCTCGACGCCCACCTGCGCCTGGCCGAGCTCGAGGAGCAGACCGGGCGCCCCGACGCAGCCGCCGAGATCCTCGAACAGGCCATCGCCCGAGACCGCTACGCCGAGGAGCCCTACCGGCGCCTCATGGCCCTCCACGCCGCACACGGCTACCCCGGCGCGGTGACCGACGTCTGGCGCCTGCTCCAGGGGCGCCTCGCCGAGCTCGATCTCGACGTCGAGGCCGCCACCGCCAACCTCTACCGCCAGCTCCTCGCCGACCCGGAGCCACGGCCAGACCCAGACCGGGTCCGGCTGCCGCGGTGATCGGCGACTCCCTCGCCCCCGCCCTGGTGCCGGCCCGCTGGCGGGCGCTCACCGTCGGTTCGGTCGCCGTCGTCGAGGCTGCGCTCGTGTGGCGCTTCGGTTGGACGGCGCCGCTCGCCGCCTACCTCTACCTCGGGGCCGTGCTGACCGTCGCCGCGGTGATCGACGCCCGCACCTTCACGATGCCCAACGCGCTGCTGCTCCCGTCGTACCCAGTCGGTGTCGCGCTGCTCGCCGTCGCCGCCGGAACGGACGGCACCTGGTGGCCGCTCGGTCGGGCGGTGATCGCCATGGCCGCTATCGCCGCCTTCTACCTCGCCATCGCCCTGGTGGCCGGCGGGCAGCGGCTCGGCCTCGCCGACGTCACCGTTGGCGGCCTGCTCGGCCTCGTCCTCGGGTGGGTGAGCTGGTCGGCGCGCTCCACCGGGGTCGTACTCGGCTGGGTCGCCGCCTTGGTGGCCATCGTCGTGTGGCGGCCACGACACAGCGGTCAGCGGCCTCGTGTGATCCCGGCCGGGCCTTGTCTGTGGCTCGGCGCGCTCGTCGCCGTGCTCGCCACCAAGTAGCGCCGATCTGCGGAGGCCGGGTCAGCGTGCGGCAGTGGAGCGCGCTGACTATTCGGAGTGTGTGGCACTCGTCGGGAAGCGGGTGACCTCACTGTGATCAGGAGCCGTGAGGGAAGGCCGCTTCCGACGACCGGAAACCGCTTGACATTGACCTCGCGTCAAGGTTGCAAGATGGACGTATGCAGAATCAAGTACGGCAACCCACCCCGAGGGAGCGTGTCCCACGGCTGGCGATCGACGCAGTGGGGTTATCGAAAGCCTTCGGCAGCCAGGCTGCACTCACCGGTCTCGACTTGGCAGTACCTGAGGCTTCGGTCACGGCACTCATCGGCCCCAACGGATCTGGAAAGACGACGACGGTGCGCATCCTCGCAACCCTTATGGCACCGGATGCGGGCCGGGTGACCGTGTTCGGTCACGACGTCGTGGCTGAGCCCGAGGCCGTCAGGGCCGCGATCGGCGTCACTGGCCAGTTCTCCGCCGTGGACAAGTTCCTCACCGGCAGGGAGAACCTTGCCTTGATGGCCAGGTTGCACCACATGTCTCGGGCGGTGGCGAAGGAGCGGATTGCACGAAACCTGGAGCGCTTCGAGCTGGCCGAGGCAGCGGATCGCCCGGTAACCACCTACTCAGGCGGGATGCGCCGCCGCCTCGATCTTGCGATGACCCTCATGGGTGAGCCCCGGATTGTCTTCCTCGACGAGCCAACGACTGGCCTCGATCCACGTGGGCGCCAGGTGCTCTGGCGGATCGTCCGAGACTTGGTCGCCGATGGGGTGACCATCCTGCTGACGACGCAATATCTGGAAGAAGCGGATCGCCTCGCAGACCGAGTGGCCCTCATCGACCGTGGTGCCTTGGTCGCAGAAGGCACGCCGACCGAGTTGAAGAAGCGGGCACCGGGCGGGCGCATCCGGCTCCACTTCGCTGAAGATGATGCGCTCGCCGCTGCGGTTCTGGAGTTCAACGGCGCCAAGCGGAGTGAGGACGACCTGTCGCTCGAACTTGCGAGCGACGGAAGCGTCGCTGGTATCCGGCAGGTGCTCGACCGGCTTGAGCACCACGGGATCACCGTGGAGAGCCTCTCGGCCCAGCCACCAGACCTCGACGACGTCTTCTTCGCCCTGACCGGCAGCAGACATGAACCATCTTCTCCAAACTCGAGTGAGGTATCCCGATGACATCCCCCTCCTTGGCGCTCGCTGACACGATGACCATGCTGCGTCGAGACGTACGGCACGCAGTGCGCTTCCCGATGGTCACCATCAGCGGACTCCTTGTGCCGGTGCTCTTCCTGCTCCTCTTCGATGGCGTCTTCGGCCACGCGCTTCGAGCGGGGCTCGGTAGCGCTGTCAGCGGCGGCTACATCGACTACGTGCTCCCTGGAATCCTCGTGATGACCGCCGCTTCGGTCGCTGAATCGACGGCCCTTGGCGTGAATGCCGACATGGGCGAGGGGATCATCGCGCGCTTCCGGACGATGGCCATCTGGCGTCCTTCTGTCCTTGCTGGACCGGTGACCGGGAGTGTCGTCCGTACGCTCGTCACGGGTGCGGCAGTGTGCTTGTTCGGACTCGTCCTCGGGTTCTCGCCAAACGCCGACGCCCTCGACTGGCTCGCAGCCATTGGGCTTTACGCCCTTCTTGGCATGGCGCTCTCGTGGTTGACTGTTGCCTTCGGATTGCTGGCGAAGACGCCAGCGGGAGCAAACAGTCTCTCGCTGATCCTCCTTGTGCTCCCGTTCGTGAGCAGTGCCTTTGCTCCTACCGCCACGATGCCCGCAGGCGTGCGGGCCTTTGCCGAGTACCAGCCGTTCTCCTCGATCATCGACACATTTCGCAGTCTCCTCACCGGTACCCCGATGGGTCATCACGGTCTTGTTGCTGTCGCCTGGTGTGTCGGTATCGCCCTGGTTGGATTCGTATGGGCCGTAAAGTTGTACAACCGAGATTCACCGGTAGCGGCCTGATGGCGAAGCTCCTGACCATCGGCCAACTGGCCAACCACTGCGGCGTCACCGTGCGGGCGATCCGTTACTACCACCGGGTCGGCCTCCTACCAGAGCCCGTCCGGGATCACTCTGGCTACCGCCGCTACGGCGCACAGGCCGTTGTTGATCTCGTGCGGATCAAGGTCCTTGCTGATGCAGGCGTGCCGCTCGCTCAGATCAGCCATCTCCTCAGCGCTGACCCCGATGAGTTCGGCGCTGCGGTCGCCGGGATCGACGCGGCGCTGCAACAGCAGATCATCCAAGTGGAGCACCGGCGTCAGCAACTCGTCGGTCTCCTTGCCGGTGACCAACTCGTCCTGCCATCTGAGGTCGCTGAGATGCTCAACGACCTGCGGGAGATCGGTGTGAGCGAACAAGGCGTGCAGATCGAACGCGACGGCTGGATTCTTCTTGCCGCACTCTCGCCCGAGGTGGTTCCAGAGTGGACGATGCAGAAGCGAGCGGCACTCGAAGACGCCGAGTTCCGACGCATCTACCTCGCCTACGACAATGCCCGAGACTGGAACCCGAACGATCCTCGACTGCAAGCCCTGGCGGACAGGACGGTCCAATGGACGACGACCCGATCCGATGCCGACATCGATGCCCGTTCCGTTACGCCTCCAAGCGACCCCAACGTCATGCTCGTCGCACAACTGATGGACGCTGAGTCCGCCTACACCTCGCCCGCCTTGAACCGGCTGGCCGAGCTGTGCAGAGAACGGCTGGGTCGATCGGCACGGCCTGCTTCCTGATGCCGTCAAATGACCCGCTGGAGGACACGCAGACCGTCGCGATCGATGACTTCCAGGACGGAGTTGCACAGTACCTGCACACGAATGCGAGAGTCCTCCACAGGGCTCGGCGTTACCGTGATGGGTGACAGCGGAAAGTGCGGTCGGGCACGTATTGCCGACCGCAAGAGACGAGCCGCGCAGCCGCTTTCGGGTGATCGGAGCGGGGCGTGCCCTGTCGCTGTCCGTGTCGTGTTCCTTGGACGCGGCCGCTCGAGGTAGCCGCCAGCTGGTCCTCCCGATGGCGCCATTCACGACCCGGTGAACAGCCGCGGTCAGCGGGCACTGGCGCCAACCAGATCGGCCAGCGCCAGGTTGGCCACGAGACGGGCGAAGCGCCGACCTGCGGCGGGCCGAAGGACCACGACCCGCACCCCCGCACCGCTCAGCTGGGCCAGAAGTGCCTGCAGCTCACGGTGGTCCGGCGACAGGCGTCCGTACCCGTCGGCCACCGCCAGGTCGAAGTAGCTCCGCGCGTCGGCCAGCATTCGGGACAGGCCCGGCCGGACAGTGCCC
>JAKAZH010000188.1 GCA_021815935.1 Actinomycetes bacterium | reverse complement strand
GAGGCTTTATAAGAGCATTGCGCAACGGGTCCGACGTGTCGTAGGGATGTGCGATCACGTGGTCGATCGGTTCGATCTCCTCGGTGACGAAGGAGTCCATCCAGTCGAGCTGCTTCTGGAACTCTGGTTCGGTGTCGAAGTACCAGTTCATTTCTTGCATCCTCCCCTGGGGGCTCCCGCCCGCCAGCGCGCCATGTCAGCCGCCTAAGAACGAACGCCTATCGTAGACGCCCGTCACTGCGAAATGATTATAAGCATCTTGGCGCTAAGCGCAGTGTGTCGGGCTTACCCTCGTCCGTGTACGTAGCGGGCCCACCAGGGTCCGATGTCGAGGCCCGACCAGGCTTTGAGGTGAGCTGCGAGCCCGTCGGTGGTCACCATTTTGCCTGCGTTGGCCCGGTACCAGTCGGCCAGAGCCGCCCGCATCCGGTCGGCCCCACCCATCAGGTGCGCGATCCCGCCGATAAGCCGGACCCCGTCGCTGTAGGCGCCGACAGCCGTATGGCGCGACCACGGGTGCGGGGGATACAGCTCCACCGGAGGTTCGTCCAAGCCGAGCTCCTCGGTCAAAAAGCGCGGGTTCTCGGACCGCCGGCTAGACGTCGACCAGGCAGCGAGCGCCTCGTCGATCCAGCCGTCCGCGGCTCGGGCCGGTTTGACTCCCCGGCCGAACCAGCTGTGGAACACCTCGTGTTCTAGCGCCGACACCGCCGACGTCGTCGCCGCGTCGTACTCCATGCCCCGCGAAGCCCCCCAAATGAGGGCCCAGAAGGTGTCACCGTGCGGCCACGGTTCGTATCGCGCGGAGAGATAGGACAGCCAGGCCGCAAGGTCGGCTTCGCATGCTGCGAGGTCGGCGCCGGCGTCGGCCAGTTGGGCGACTACGAGTCCGAGCGATCGGCTCCTGCCGGGAATCCGAAGGGCGCTCCGTCTCGTCTCGAGCCGCTCTGCGGGTGCGATGACAAGCATCGGGGACAAGGCGGTGTAGTGGGCAGGATACATGAGGGACCAATGTCGCCCGCCGGGGGTTGCGTCGACGCCACCCGTGTTCGCAATGAGCTTGTGGGGCCGGTCGACGCCGTCGAGGGTGATATCGAGGTGCAGCGCAAAGCGGTCATGCACGAGGGGCGCCGGCACCCACATCTCGAGGTATCGCCCTGGGTAGATGTCTGACATCCACATGTCGAAGTCGACGCCGCCCTTCGTCCAGCCGATCGGCTTGGCGGCTTCGCAGTCAGGCGTGGCCAGCTCGTAGCCGATCTCGAGGCGGTGGCGGGTGTCCGAAGGCAGGTCGACGTCGAGCACCCGGGTACGCGCAGCCCACCCCGCACCCAGGTCCTGGGGGGCGAAGTCGTCTGTCGAGACCTGCTTGCCGTCCAGGCGCACCCAAAGGAGCTCTTGGCGAAGGTCGAGGGCCGGCTTGCCGTCGAACGCCCCGGTCGTGAAGTCGACGGTGGCGACCGCTCTCGCTTCGGCCGACGCTGCGTCGAAGCGCAACTCCGCACGGATCTCCGCGACCCTGGGGGCGACGGCACTCGACGCCCCGAAAGGCGCCGGGGGAGGAGCGAAGGAGTGCGGCATCCCCCAAGTCTGACCGATCCCCTGGCGCCTGCGCGCCGAAACACCTGCCTGGCGCGGGATCGCCTCGTGGGCGCTATACTCCTGAGCCGTCGTACAAACCGTGTCTGCGGGTGTCCGATGCGCTTCTGTTCACGCGTTGACCAGATGTGCTGAGGAGACCCCGCGGCGAAAAGTCATATCGAGTGTTCCGCCCGGCTCGCTGAGCGGAACATCCGCGTGTGAGGCCGGCGCTTTAGTTTCTGCGTCGAGCCTCCGCCACGAGCCCAAAGGGAAAGAGTCCAGCTGTGCCATCCAAAGCGATAGTCGGCGAGAAAGTCGGCATGAGCCAGGTATGGGACGACCAGAACCGCATCATCGCGGTGACGATCGTCCGGGTAGACCCGGTTCGTGTCGTCGCGGTCAAGACCCCCGAGAGGGATGGCTACCGCGCCCTTCAGGTCACCTACGGTCAGAAGAAGGTCCAGCGGCTGAACAAGCCGGAGGCTGGTCACTTCGCTGCCGCCGGTGTTGACCCCGGCAAGCGTCTCGTCGAGCTGCGCCTCGACGATACGGACGGGATAGGGGTAGGCGACGAGATTTCTGTCGACGTTCTCGTGGCAGGCGACAAGGTCGACGTCACCGCCGTGAGCAAAGGTAAGGGCTTCGCCGGAGGTATGAAGCGCCACAACTTCTCCGGTCAGGGTGCAAGCCACGGTAATCACAAGCATCACAGGGCACCGGGTTCCGTCGGCGCATGCGCCACCCCGGCGAGGGTCTTCAAAGGTACCCGCATGGCCGGCCAGTACGGCTCGGGACAGGTGACCACCCTCAACCTAGAGGTGGTCAAAGCCGACCCGGAACGTAACTTGCTGCTGCTCAAAGGGGCTGTTCCCGGTCCGCGTGGCGGGATGGTCGTGATCCGCGACGCCATCAAGGGAGGCAAATGATGTCCGTGAGCGTCGAACGCCGGTCCGCAGCTGGAGAGGTGGACGGTTCCGTCCAACTCGACGACACTGTTTTCTCCGTTGCCCCGAACATTGCCCTCCTTCACCAGGTTGTCACTGCCCAACTTGCAGCGGCTCGTGCCGGAACCCAGTCGACGAAGACCCGGGCCGAGGTGTCGGGTGGAGGAAAGAAGCCGTTCAAGCAGAAGGGCACGGGCCGTGCCCGTCAAGGCTCAGAGCGCGCTCCGCACTTCACCGGCGGCGGGGTGGCTCTCGGCCCCAAGCCGCGTAGCTACCGCCAGCGGACTCCCCGAAAGATGGTGCGCCTCGCCCTGCGCTGCGCGTTGTCGGACAGGGCCGCGCAGGGGCGGGTTGCGCTGGTCGACCGGTGGCCATGGGAGACGCCGAGCACGAAGGAGGCTCGGGCTGCGCTAGGGGCGCTCGGCCTCGACGGCAAGGTTCTGGTTGTCCTCAATCGCAGCGACGAGAACGCTTACAGGTCATTCCGCAATCTGACCGACGTCCAGGTGATCCTCGACGGCGAGCTCAACGCGTACGACGTGCTTTGCAACGACTGGATCGTGTTCACCGACGCGACCCTGCCGGCACTCCCCGACGGCTCCGTTCCTGTCGAGAGCCCGACGCTAGCGAAGCCGGCCCGGAGCACGGCGACGCAGGAAGCGGCGCCGGAGCCTGAGACTGCGACAGCGCCGGCAGAGCAGGCAGCCGCAGAGGAGTCAGCGGAGTCAGCGGAGTCAGAGGAGTCAGAGGAGTCTGCAGATGAGTGATCCCCGTGACGTGATCCTCCGCCCGGTTGTATCGGAGAAGTCCTACGGGCTGCTCGACGCAGGGGTCTATACGTTCGTGGTCGCAAAGACCGCCGACAAGCTGGCTATCCGCCGGGCTGTCGAGTCCATTTTCGCTGTCAACGTCGTCAAGGTGAACACCTTGAACCGACCAGGCAAGCGCAAGCGCAACCGGGGCAAGCCGACCTTCGGCAAGCGACCCGATACCAAGCGAGCCATCGTGACGCTCGCTGCTGGCCAGACCATCCCGATTTTCGAGGCGAACTGAACATGGCTCTCCGAAAACGCAAACCGACCAGCGCAGGCCGCCGTTTCCAGACGGTCTCCGACTTCGCCGAGATCACGAAGACCCGACCGGAGAAGTCGCTCCTGGCTCCAAAGACTGAGACCGGCGGCCGTAACTCCTATGGTCGCAAGACGGCCCGCCACAAGGGCGGCGGCCACAAACAGCAGTACCGGATCGTCGACTTCAAGCGGACGAAGGACGGCGTTCCCGCTACGGTCGCCGCGATCGAATACGATCCGAACCGTAACGCCCGCATCGCCCTGCTGCACTACCACGACGGCGAGAAGCGCTACATCTTGGCGCCGGCGAAGGTCTCTGTCGGCGACAAGGTGCAAAGCGGCCCCGGCGCGGACATCCGCCCAGGCAACGCGCTGCCGATGCGGTTCATCCCGGTCGGTTCCGTGGTGCACAACGTCGAGCTCAAGCCCGGCGGTGGCGGCAAACTCGCGAGAGGGGCGGGCATGAGCGTGCAGCTCGTCGCCAAGGAAGGCGACTTCGCTACGCTGCGGCTGCCCTCGACCGAAATGCGAAGGGTCCCGATCGACTGCAGGGCTACTTTGGGCGAGGTAGGCAACTCC
>JAKAZH010000187.1 GCA_021815935.1 Actinomycetes bacterium | reverse complement strand
AGCAGGAGCGAATGCTGGTGCGTCGCTGTCATCTGATTCGTCGCGATCCGTGCCTGTCGATCAAGTTGGAAACGAGCTCGCGGCGTAGCAGACAGCCGCCAGGACGACCAATGCGGCGACGTCGAACGAGCCGGCGCGACGTCGCCGGGTCGAGATCGCCCCGACTCCGCCTCTGGCCGTAATCGCCTCTGCCATCTCCCCGGACCGCCGTACCGACACCGCGAGGGCGGCGACAAGCAGGTCGACGAGCTGCGCGAAGCGTCTTTCCGGGCTCGATAATCCCGGTTTCGCCGACTGGGGGCGCAGCTTGCGCAACGCGAGCAGGGCCCGCATCTCGCCGACGAGTAGCGGAAGGCTTCGCACCGACAGAGCTATCGATGCTGCAACCTCGTCGACAGGAAAGGCAACCAGACGTAGAGGCCTCAGAAGGCTCGATATCGCTGGAGCGATATCGGCGAGCGACGTCGTCCAGCCGAGGACGGCGGCGCCGAGCAGCAGGAGCATTCCCGTCGCTACGAACCGTGCGTACGCGTCGACGCCTCCAAGAGCGAGCTTCGTCCCGGCCAGCTCAAGGTACGGCGACCCGCCGGCGATCGACGCTAGGAGGCCGGCCGCGATCACCGTCAGCCAGAACCACAGGGGGGGACGGGGCCAGGCACCGAGAGGTATGCGAGCGGCGAAGGTTGTAACGAGAAGCAACGCAGTGAGCAGGCCGAGCGAACCCCAGGTCGGGTAGTACACCGCGGTGAAACTTATCCCGCCGATCGCGATGATCTTGGTCCCCGCCCACATTCGATGGATCGGCGAGTCGATCTTGACCTCGCGGAGAAAGTTGATGTGCGTGCCCCGATGCGGGCGATCGGAGCGGGTCGTCCGCGATGAAGTTTCTGTCATCGGCGGAGCATGCCCCGCGGGACGTCCGAATGGATTCGACCTGACTCAAGACGAACTACTCGCCCGGCAATCCGCTCGGTACCTTCCATGTCGTGGGAGATGATCACAACCGTAACTCCCCGCTCGTGGCATAGGACGCCGAGCAGATCCGCGATGCCGTCCCGGCCGGCCGCGTCGAGGCCGGCGAAAGGCTCATCCAAGACGAGGACCGAGGGTCGGGATGCGAGCAGTCCTGCCAGAGCTACCCGCCGCTGCTGGCCGCCGCTCAAGGCGTCGACCCTTCGCTCGAAGAACTCCGACGGGTTCAAGCCTACGGCGCTTAGAGCGGCGCGCGCCGAGGCGTCGTCGCATCCTCCTGCCGCGCGGATGTCCGCGCCGGCAGTCGAACGCTGCAACTGCAGGCGGGCGTGCTGGAATGCGACCGCCACTGACCCAACCTGACCCAGGACAGGCCGGTCCCCGAGATATACGTCGCCTCTGCTCGGTCTCAGCAGGCCGGCAAGGACCCATGCCAAAGTGGACTTGCCGGAGCCATTGTCCCCTACGACGAGCACCCCTTCGCCAGCATCGATCTTGAGGTTGACGTGACTCAACGCCTGGTTGGCCCAGGGCGTCCCCAGGCTGTACGTGTGACTCACGTCGACGACCCGCAGTTGGGCTGCCCCGCTCGGTACTACCCGTGGCCCGTCAGGATGGCGCGCGCCAGGATGGCACGCGTCAGGACGGCGCGCGCCGCGTGGACCGTCGGCGAGCCCGAGCGAATCCCCTTCAGCAACATCTCGCCCATTCGCGAGGCGAGTGTCCGCCCCTTCGCGCCGGCGCGCCGCGGCATTCTCGCTCGCCACGAGCCGTCCCGCTCTCATCCGGTGGATCTCGTCGGCCAGTTCCGCCTCTTCGAGGCGGTGCGTCACGTGCACGACGGTCGTACCGCTTCGCCCTGGAAGCGAGCGCAGCACGTTGCTGAGCGAACGCCTTCCCTGCTCGTCGAGCATCGCCGTAGATTCGTCGGAGAGAAGCAATGCCGGCTGTCGGGCCATGGAGGCAGCCACGGCCAGCCTTTGGAGTTCGCCTCCGGACAGACCCGACGTCTCGCGCCCGCCCATCCCGGCGAGGCCCACTGTAGCGAGCAGACCAGCGACGTCGACGCCGGCAGTATCGGTGAGCCCCCAAACGACGTCGTCCTCGACGCGCACCCCGAGCACCTGGGTCTCGGGATGCTGCATTATCAGGGCGGTGCCGCCGGGCCGTCCGAGCCCGACGGGGCCCTGGCGGCGTACGACCCCGCCGGTCGGGCGCCGGCCTGCGAGAAGTCGTATCAGGGTCGACTTACCCGAACCGTTGTCACCCACAAGCGCAACCATCTGTCCATGCGCAACGGCGAGGGAGACACCTAGGACCGCACAATCCTCGGCGCCAGGGTACGCGTAGGAGACATCTTCGAGGAAAGCGGGGACCGGTGCAGGATCCCCGGTGCCGACCGGCGGCGGGTCGGCGGGATGCGGGCCAGGTTCGTGGAGACGATCCTCCGCGCTGATCCAGGCGAGTCGTTCGAGCACCGGTCCGAGTAGAAGCCACGCTACGAGGGACAGCCAAACGGTCGCCAGGACGACTATTGCGAACACTGTCACCCACCACAACCGAAGGGCGGTGTCGACAAAATGGTTCAGCGAGGAGATGACGCCCGACTGCGGAATGCCGAGACTGAGTATGCGGCGCACGCCGATCCATGTGTTGCGGATCTGCAGTATCGTCAACTTCCGCAAGGATCCGAGGACAGCGAGAATTGCGACGCTGGCGAGACCGAGCGCCGGCCCGATGACTGCCGTGCCGGCGAAGAGGGCTGCGGGATGCCAGCCGCGACGCTTTGCGACACCGACGAGGCCGCCGACGGCTGCGCACTCGATGATATTGGTGACCGCCCCGGTTCCCGCCACCAAGAAGCACAGGATCGAGGCGCTGAATGTCGCCACAAGGAGAGCCCGGAGGCGGTGACGATGAGCTACGACCCCGAGCGGCACGACCGCGAGGGCGGCAATGACGCCGAGGTGAGGTAGAAACCAGCCGGCAACCGTGAGGACCACTGCGAGGGCGGCCAAGACTGACGCCGTCGCGAGCTCTATCGGCCGCAGGGCTCCGGTCGGGCGCGACACGTCGACGGGCACAGCTACAGAGTGCCATCCCGGTGACGCTTGTAGGTGCCGCTCATGCCGGCGGCTCATCGCGGACGGACGTTGCGACACACCGCTGTTTGTCGGCATCCCGAGGCTCCCGCCACAGAGGCTTCATCGCCATGCCCCGAGTGGCGGGGTCGGCAGCACCTGGGAGAGGTTCGCTCGGCAAGGCCCGACGCGGCGATGGCGTTCGATGTGATCGGCGAAAACCCGGGTAGCGCTTCGTACGAACTGGATCGCCCCGTCGGGGAGTTTGCAAGCGCCGCGGCCAGCGACCATCGTTGACCAGCGGTCCAGCAGATTTCCCGACCTGCCGTTCGGATCCCCGGCCTCCAGGCCGGCGAAGGCTCCGGCCATGGCGGGCAGTCCGTTGGCGCACGGTCCGCACTGGCCGGCCGAGTTCGCAGCGAGCCATGCGAGGACAGCCGATATTTCTTGAAGCGGGCAGTGCTCGCCAGGCATGACCGCTACGAGCCCGCATCCAGGTGACGCCCCGAGACTTCTAAGTGACTCCCTTGAGAAGCTCACCTGCTCCGCTTCGCCCGGCGTTACCCAGGTGCCGAAGTACCCGCCGAACAGCACACCACTTGCGGACTGCATGCCGGCGTCGCCCAGCAGGGAAGCGACCGGTACGCCGAATTCACGCTCGTAGACGCCAGCTTGCGAGACTGCGCCGCGCACTGTGACCAGCGCGGTGCCGGGGTCGTCGTAGGTGCCGGCGAGACGGTACCCGGCAGCTCCGTAGCGCGCTATCAGGGCGATGTTGGCCAAGGTCTCGACGTTGTCGACGAGCGTCGGCAACCCCATGACTCCTCGTTCGGAGGGTCTAGGCGGGACGAACGTGGGTCGTGCGTCACCACCGTTCAACCATGAGACCAGGGCGGTCTCCTCGCCTGCCACGTAGCGCGACGGGGTAAGTGCGATCTCGACTCCTAGCGGATCCCAGCGGGAGCGCTCGGCTATAGCGTTGCGCGCTGATTGGGCGCTCTGGGTGTCTCGGCGTTCTATGCAAAGGATCGCTTTGCCCGCTCCGAGCGCCACACCGGCGGAGATCAGTCCGTCCAACACCAGGTGGGGGGCGCTTCGAAGGAGAACCTTGTCCTTGACGCTGG
>JAKAZH010000186.1 GCA_021815935.1 Actinomycetes bacterium | reverse complement strand
CCGACATCTGGAACTACCCCGGGCCACCCTCCCCAGAGTTCCTACAGAGGAACGAACTTCTCAATGAACACTGCGCCGCGATCGGACGCGACCCGAACGAGATCATCCGCTCCATGCAGACGATCATCCGAGGGGACGATCCAGGCACGCTCGCATCGACGCGTTCGCTCATCGCCGAGATGATCAGCTCAGGAATCACCCACATCGTTCTGGCCTCGGCCGTCACCGGCCGCCCGGCGCGGTGGATCGCCGACGAGGTCATCGAACCTGTACTTGCCGAGATGCCGGGCAGCTGAACCCGCGTTCGAGTGAAGGCCGGCTGTCCGGCATGTATCGGGGGTTGCCGGCACGATGGTGGCATGCGCCGCCCACTTATCGTCGCGGCCGCCCAACCGGCGATCGTGCCGGGAGACGTCGAGCGCAACGCGATCGCACACGCCGAGAGGGTCCGGGCTGCGGCCGCCGGGCGAGCGCTGCGCTGGTAGCGCCGTGCAGCTGCCCTGATCAAAGTGCTTCAGGGTTTGGGGGCGACGATCTCGACTTCGGCCAAGAAGACCACGGGGAGATTGGGGAACGGTGGCGACCCCGATGGCGCTACGGGTGCGGCTTGCGGTGGCGGTTCCGTACAGGTCGACGATGAGCTCGGAAAGCGGGTTCATCACGGCGGTCGTCTGTGGGTGGCCGGGTTCAGCGATGATGCAACCGGTTCGAGGTCCATCACCGGTCCTTGATTGCGACTGATTGCGGACCCGCTCACCGCGTTTGGCTGGTGCGGTCACGGGCTTCCGCTGAGGGGGTTCCACGGTGTCTGGGGAAGATCACCGTGATCTGTAGGCCACCTCCGGGTCGGGGGGTGGCGGTGAGCGCGGCGCCGTGGGCGGTGGCGATGGCCTGTACGATCGACAAGCCGAGTCCGCTGCCTTCGCTGTGGTCGGTGCGGTGCGGTCCGAGTCGTTGGAATGGTTGGAGGAGTCTTCCGATCTCTTCGGTGGGGATCTCGGGCCCGGTGTTGGCCACCGTGATGAAGGCGCCGTCGGCGGTGGCGCCGGTGAGCACTTCGACACAACCGGTGTCCGTGTTGTGGTGAAGAGCGTTGTCCACCAGGTTGGCGATGAGCTGTTCGACGAGCCGAGGATCGCCACAGGTGGGCGCTGGTGTCATCTCGGCGTAGAGACGAAGACCAAGACGGTCGATCTGGGAGCGCGCTTGGGAGAGCACGTTGTCAGCTATAGCCGACAGGTCGAACGGTTGCCACTGGTCGAGGCCCCGCTCGCTGCGCGCCAGCGTGAGGAGCGCTTCGATCAGCCGGTTCTGTTGCCTGCTGGTGGTGAGCAGGCGTACGCAGGTCGACCGGAAAGACTCCGCGCTAGCCTCCGGGTCGGTGAGAGCTGCCTCGAGCAGGGCCTGTTCCAAGGTGAGTGGGGTGCGCAGCTCGTGCGAGGCGTTGGCCACGAACTGACGCTGGGAATCAAAGGACTGCTGCAGCCGCACGAGGAGCCCGTCGAAGGTGTCGCCGAGTTCTTTGAGTTCGTCATCAGGCCCGGCGAGGGCGATGCGGCGGTGTAGGTCGCTCGCCGAGATGTCGCGGGCGGCGGCAGTGATCGTTCGTAGCGGGCGGAGCGCGCGGCCGGCGACGATCCAGCCCACCACGACCGAGGCCGCCGCCATGATGGCGAGCGCAATGCCCGAAACGATGAGCAGCTGATGCAGATCTGCGTTGTGTTGGCGGGCGTCTTGGGCTCGTGGTGCGGGCAGGCCAGGAAGTTGGTGGCCGGGCAGTGTCGTGCCCGGGGCGTGAAACGAGTAGCTGTGGAGTGAGGCGTCGTAGAAGGTGTAGCGGAAGAGGACGTAGGTGACGGCGAGCAGCACCGCGCCCGATAGCAAGAACAGCCCGCCGTATGCAAGGGTGAGACGCAGGCGCACCGTACGACGAGGTACAGACAGCCAGGTGGGCCGGGTAGGAAGTCGAGCGAAGCGGGGCATCGACAGGGCTCAGATCCGGTAGCCGCCTTGGGGTACGGTCTCGATGATCGGCGGGTCGCCCAGCTTTGTTCGCAACCGACGGATGGTCACCTTGACAGTGGTGGTGAACGGGTCGGCAGCTTCGTCCCACACGCGCTCTAAGAGCTCCTCGGCGGAAACGACCCGGCCTTGCGCTGCGAGCAGGTACTCCAGCACGGCGAGCTCTTTAGGGCTGAGGGCCAGCCGCTGCCCGTCGCGCAGCGCCTGGCGCTGAGCGGGATCGACTCGCAGGTCGCCATGGACCAGCATCGGGGGCAGGGGGGTTCCGGAACGACGGCCGAGCGCCCGCATGCGCGCCACCAGTTCGACGAAGGCGAACGGCTTGGGGAGGTAGTCGTCGGCCCCGAGGCCGAGGCCGTCCACCCGGTCCTCGACGCTCCCCGCCGCGGTGAGCATTAACACCCGGGCCTCGCAACCATCGGATACGAGAGTGCGGCAGACGTCGTCGCCGTGGACGCCGGGAAGGTCGCGGTCCAAGACGATGACGTCATAGCGGTTGACCATAGCCCGACTGAGAGCCTCGCAGCCGTCGAGCGCGACGTCGACGGCCATGCCCTCGCGACGAAGGACACCGGCCACCGTCTCGGCGAGCTCCTCGTGGTCGTCGACCAACAGCACCCTCATCAGCTCCTCCTTACTTCGACAATCCGACACCGATGTTGGCGCAGGCTGGTCGCGTGCCCTGGGCCGGGCGCTAGAGCCCAGCATGCCCGATCAACGGTTACAGCGCGGTGACAGGACCGATCACCACGCTGTAACCGGGCGTTTTGTATAACAACCTCCTGAAAGAGACGAACGAGGAGATCGACGCCGAATGAACAGAATGAACACGACACCCGCTACCACCGTTGTCAAGCCGTCACGAAGCGGCCGCCGTCGGGGCCGAGCTGCCATCCTGATCCCCACCGCAGCGGCCCTGGCTGGCCTGCTCGCCGGCTGCGACGGCGGCTCGTCGGCCTCCGCGCCCGGTGGTTCAGCGGCCTCGACGGCGATCGCCGCGTCGTCGGGGAAACCGGCTGCTGCCGACGTGAATTGGGGAGCCTTCCAAACCTGGCTCCAGCAGCGGGCCGAAGCCGGGCTGTTCTCGGGCACCGTCTTGGTGGCCCAAGACGGTAAGCCGCGGTTCGAACAGGCCTATGGAATGGCAGATCGCGTCGCGGGCGTCGCCAATACGGCAGAGACCAAGTACTGCATCGCCTCGATCGGCAAGCTGTTCACCGCCGTCGCCATCGCCCGGCTCGTCGAGGAAGGCAAGCTGTCCTTCGAGGACAACATAGGTAAGTACGTGGCGGGATTCGCGCCCGATGTCGCTAATAGGGTCACCATCGCTGATCTGCTCACCATGACCGCCGGGCTCAGCAATGTGGCGTTGGGCGCCAACAACCCACCCCCCACCTTGGCAGGCCAGATGGAGTTGATCGTCAAAGAGCCCCTCCAGTTCAACCCAGGCTCGCGGTTTCTTTATAGCAACGATGACTACATTGTCCTCGGAGCGGTTATCGAGCAAGTAAGCGGCCAGAGCTACGACGAGTACGTACGACAGCACATCTTCGAACCAGCCGGCATGACCGACACTGATGTCACCGTGTACAAACCCGGCCGGGTCCCGGGCATGGCGCACGGCTATATGCTTGTCGGCGCGAATGGCCAGCCACTCCTATCCGGCTCCGGACCCGCGCCGTCAAACGGTCAGGCAAGGCTTGTCGACAATGCCAACCTGGTCCAGATCGGCAACCCTTCTGGGGGGGCCTACTCGACCGTCGGCGACCTCCTCAAGTTCGCCCAAGCCCTGCTCAGTCACAAACTGCTCAGCCCGGCCATGACCAACACCATCCTCCTACCGAGGGTGAACGCGCCCCAACCAGGGGGTCCGCCGGTCGACAAGTACACGTACGGTTTCGCCTACCAAGCCATCAACGATGTCGTCTTCGTCGGACACAACGGCGGCACGCCGGGCTACGAAGGCGAGATTGACATCTACCCCCACAACGACGACGTCGTCATCATCCTCACCAACCAAGACCAGGTCATGGTCCCCGCTATCCGACAATCCGAGGCCCTGCTTGCCGGATCAACCACCCCGACCACGGTGCCTCTCCCGAGCAGCACGTCGACGTCGTTCACCCCGACGTCGTTCACCCCGACGACGAGCGCAC
>JAKAZH010000185.1 GCA_021815935.1 Actinomycetes bacterium | reverse complement strand
GTCTACACCTGCTGCGGACAAAACGACTCTGGATGGCCTCGAGGACCGCTGGTCCGCCCGATGGGAGCTGGAGGGCACCTACCGCTTCGACCGTGAGACGGCGAGCCAGGAGGTGGCGGGCCGTGCGGGCGCAGGCGGCGAAGTGGCAGGCGGCGAGGTGGCAGACGGCGAAGTGGCAGACGGCGAGGCCACACGCGCCCGCGCCGTGTACTCCATCGACACCCCCCCGCCGACGGTGTCCGGGTCGCTGCACGTCGGCCACGTCTTCTCCTACACCCACACCGACACCATCGCCCGCTACAAACGCATGCGCGGCTACCAGGTTTTCTACCCGATGGGCTGGGATGACAACGGGCTGCCGACCGAGCGGCGGGTCCAGAACTATTTCGGTGTCCGCTGCGACGTTTCGCTGCCCTACGACCCCGACTTCAAGCCACCGGCCGAGGGTGGTCTCGAAAAGGGCGTCGAACCCGTCTCATGTTCCAGGCCGAACTTCGTGGAGTTGTGCGGCGTGCTGGTCGCCGAGGACGAGAAGGCGTTCGAAGCGCTGTTTCGCAAGCTCGGGCTCTCCGTCGACTGGACCCAGCACTACACGACCATCGGCGACTCCGCGAGAAGGGCATCCCAGCAGGCTTTCCTGCGTCTGCTGGCGGCCGGCGAGGCCTACAGCGCCGAAGCTCCGACGCTGTGGGACGTCGACTTCCGCACTGCGGTTGCGCAAGCCGAACTGGAAGATAGAGAGCGCGACGGCGCGTATCACCGGCTTAGCTTTCGCCGCTCCGACGGATCGGGGCTGCTTGTCGACACGACGCGCCCAGAGCTGCTGGCGGCGTGCGTTGCCGTTGTTGCCCACCCCGATGATTCCCGCTTCGCCGACGTCGTCGGCTCCACGGTCACGACGCCCGTATTCGGGGCAGAGGTGCCGGTCCTCGCCCATAGCTTAGCCCAGCCGGACAAGGGGACCGGGGTCGCAATGGTTTGCACGTTCGGCGACGTCGCCGACGTCACGTGGTGGCGGGAGCTGTCCCTGCCCGTGCGCTCTGTCATGGGCCGAGACGGCCGCTTCGTCGCTTCCCCGCCGGGCGGACTCACCGTCGAAGGCCAGGCGTTCTACCAGGAGTCGATCGCAGGCCGTAACGTCAACCAGGCGCAGAGGGCGGTCGTGGAGCAGCTCCGCGCCCGGGGCGAACTGATAGGCGACCCGAAACCGATACGTCACGCCGTCAAGTTCTACGAACGCGGCGACCGACCGCTCGAAATCGTCACGAGCCGCCAGTGGTTCTTCCGTACCGTCGCGCACAGGGATGAGCTGGCCTCTTTGGGCCGCCAGCTCGGATGGCACCCGACCTACATGGCAGCCCGCTTCGCCCACTGGGTCGACGGGCTTCAAGGTGACTGGCTCGTGAGCCGCCAGCGGTTCTTCGGGGTCCCGTTCCCCGTGTGGTACCGCCTCGGCCCCGACGGATCACCCGACTATTCGGACCCGCTTCTCCCCGACGAGTCTCAGCTCCCGGTCGACCCGAGCACGCAGGCCCCTCCGGGCTTCAGCGAATCGGACCGGGGCCGCCCGGGGGGCTTCGCGGCCGACCCGGACGTCATGGACACCTGGGCTACATCCTCGCTGACACCGCAAATCGCCGGTGGCTGGGTGGACGACCCGGAGCTTTTCGCCCTGACATTCCCGATGGATCTTCGACCCCAGGGCCACGACATCATCCGCACCTGGCTTTTCTCCACGGTCGTGCGCTCCTACCTCGAGCACGGCACGCTTCCGTGGACAAACGCGGCGATATCGGGCTGGATTTTGGACCCGGACCGAAAGAAGATGTCCAAGTCGAAGGGCAACGTGGTCACCCCAACTGCGCTCCTCGAACGCTACGGGTCGGACGCGGTGCGCTACTGGGCGGCGAGCGCCCGCCCGGGGACCGACGCGACCTTCGACGAGGCCCAGATGAAGATCGGCCGCCGCCTGGCGATAAAGATTCTCAACGTGTCTCGTTTCGTAATCGGCGCTTCAAGCGATACGGCGTCCGTCGAGACTCCACCGGACGAGCCTCCGGGCGGACTCGGCAAGCCTCGGGTTCTTGAAGCAGTGGTGCTTGAAGCGGTAGACGCCGCCTTTCTTGACTCATGTAACTCTCTCGTGGGTGAAGTTACCGATGCATTCGAATCGTACGACTACGCCCGGGCGCTCGAGCGCTGCGAAGCGTTCTTCTGGATGTTCTGCGACGACTACGTCGAGTTGGTCAAGAACCGCGCGTACGCCGCCCTCGGCGAGGAACGCGCAGCGTCAGCCCGCTACGCGTTGCGCAGCGGGTTGTCGACGCTTCTACGCCTCTTCGCTCCTGTGCTTCCGTTTGTCACGGAAGAGGTGTGGTCGTGGTGGCAGCCCGGATCGATCCACCGGGCGGAGTGGCCGTCTGGTAGCGATAGCCATGTGGCTCCCCTACCAGCGACGGCGTCGGATCCGGCCGGCGATGGGCTGCTCCTTCAATGCGCGAGGAAGGTCCTTGCCGAAGTGCGAAGGACCAAGACAGAAGCAGGGGTGTCCCTGCGCGCCCCGGTGGAAAGAGTCGTGGTCACGGGAAGCGACGGTGTCATAGCAGCGCTCAGCGCAGCAGCCGACGACCTTCGCGAAGCTGGGGTCATTGCGGAACTGGTTTTCGAGCGCCGCGACGATTGGGCCAAGGAGGTTTCCTCGCCGGGCGACCTGTCGGTCGATGTCGCCCTTGCGAAGGTCGTCGACACACCGAAACCGTGACGCCAGATCGGGATATCGGCAGACTTCAGCGGCTTTCAGAAACGATTGATACTTTATACCGGCTATAGATGTATAAAGTATCAATCGTTTTCGGGAACCCCCGCCAACGTGTCCGCAACCACCGCCCTCAGTTGTCAGGGAGCGGTTCTGCCAGACCAAGGTCTACAAAGACCTGTTCAGCGACAAGAATCTCCGCCTCGGACGCGCGCAACGCCAACGCAAGCGCGTCGGAGGGACGCGCAGGAAGCTCTACCTGCTCGCCGTCTCGGTCGATCACGACATAAGCGAAGAAATGTCTTCCCTCCTCTACCGAGGCAACGACCACTCGGACGATTCGAGCCCCGAGGAGGTCCAGGGCGGCGATGAACAGGTCCCAGGTCGACGGCCTCGGGGCCACGACGTGGCTCCAGGCTGCGTTGATGGCCCTTGCCTCGGGCTGCGCTATCACTATCGACAGCGACCGGTACGGAGGCGACTCCTCTTGGAGGGTGACCCGGCCGGCTTCGACACCTGGGGTGGCGGGAACGGCAGTTCGGACATCGCTCACCAAAACTTTTACTAGGCCGCCGCTCACCGCCCGAACGTTAGCGTGACACCAGGAGGACTTGCCGTCCAGGCCCGACGAGCCAAGACCAGGCCGGCAACTTCCGTTGCTCCGGCGCCGAGGAGTGTGAGGGCGACCTCTCGCAACGTGCTGCCGTCGGTGAAAACATCGTCCACCACTAGTATCCGCCCCGCCCCTACTTGACCAGTGTCGGCGACGGCCAGAGCCTTGCGGAGTGGCCCCTGCGCTACAGCCTGGCGCTCGCTCCAAGTCAATCCAGTCATAGCGGGCGTTTCGCAGGACTTGGACACAAGCTCGGGAGCGACGTCCCAGCTTGCACCAAGCCTGGCCGCCATAGCAGTCATGATCGTCCCGACTGGATCCCACGTACGGCGTGCGCCGGCCCCCCGATACGAGGGCACGGACGTCAAGACATCGAACTCCTCGAACCATGCTGCATGCTCATCGACGTACGCGGCTAGCGATCCGGCCAGGAACCCTGCAAGGCGGTCATCGCCGTAGTACTTGTAGTGCGTTATAGCTTGGCGGAGCCCGTCTCGGTGCACGCCTACCGAGAACACGACCGAGAAGCCCCGGTCGGGGCGACGGCACCATCTGTTGGGACACGCTGCTCGCCGACCGGAGGTTGGCTCACGCAGGGCATCGATCCCTTGGCCGCACACCGGGCAGTATCGAGTCCCTCCTCCCCGCGGATAAAGCCGGCTCGAGGAAAAGTCACGTCTCGCTTCGTCGAATCCGGACATTGCTTCCAGCGTGTCACCCGGCTGTGACCAAGGCGACCTGCGCACAAAGCACGCAGTCACCGGTTTTTCATGCGCACCGCAGTCAGGACGTGTTAGGAAAGAACGATATGCAGATC
>JAKAZH010000184.1 GCA_021815935.1 Actinomycetes bacterium | reverse complement strand
CTCGCTTCCAGCGTCGCCGACTACCAGCAGATCAACAGCGACCTCCTCTCACTTCAGACCGCTGCGAACACGCTTGCGACGTCGAGCGGATGGGGCGCCCGCTCCGCCACTTCGACGAACACGTCGGTCGCTACCGCCACCGCGGCTGCCGGTACGCCTACAGGCTCGGTGCAGTTCACCGTAGCGCAGCTCGCAGCTGCTGACACCCTCGTCTCGTCGGGCTCCGTGTCAGCGACCTCCCAAGTCATCACTTCCGCTCCCGGGCTTCTGGTCGCCCAAGGCGCCGGTCAACTCGGCTTCGCGTCGCTAAGCGACGGGAGTGGGGTATCCATCGGAGCGCACACCATCCAGGTAACGCAGGCGTCCGCGGCCGCTTCGATTGCCGGCTCCACGACTCCGGGAGCGTCGGGGACGACGACTACGGTCGCAAGCTCGGGTACGTCGGCGAACAACACCATCAACCTGACGGCCAACGGCACCGCTTACAGCATTTCGATCGCTGCGAGTCCTTCAGGCGGCTATACGGCGTCAGGACTTCTGGCAGCTGTCAACTCAGCTATCACGGCTTCGGGTGCGGGCGGGGTCCTCCAGGCCGGCTATGACGCCTCGGGACATCTGATCCTCTCCAGCATCGATCAGGGCTCCACACAGTCGTTGAGCGTTACCGGCGGTAGCGCCCTCGCAACTCTCGGTTTGAGCACCGGATCGTCTACCGGGGTGGACGCCGTTGTTAGCGTCGACGGAACTTCCAACACGATATCGACGGTCACACCGGGTTCCACACTTACTCTCAATGGACCGAATGGCGCTACCGTCGATGCGACACTCGCGAGTGCCGGTAGCGGATCGTCTGTCAACAGCCCGCTCATCTCGCTTGGCTCCGTCACCGCTACAAATGTGAGTACTGGCAACGGCTCTTTGGCTGATGTCGTCTCGAACATCAACTCCTCGGGGATTGGGGTCACGGCGGCCGCTGTCCAGACGGGCCCCGGAGCGTATGTCTTGCAGCTGACGTCGTCGCAGACGGGCACAAACGGTAACGTCTCGATTGACCCGAACGCCTTCGCTAGCTCGGGCCTGGGTGCGCTGCGCACTGCGATCGCCGGCACGAATGCCGAACTTCAAGTGGGTGGTTCCTCGGGTTACACTATTTCCTCGCAGACAGATACTTTCAGTGGCCTCCTGCCCGGCCTTTCAGTCACAGCTTCTCAAATAAGCACGAGCCCGGTGACTGTTACCGTCGGAAACGACGCTACTGCGGCAGCAAACTCAGTGAGCTCGCTTGTGAGCGACGCCAACAAGGTGCTGAGCGACCTGCAGTCCTATGCGGGCTACAACCAGACGACCAAGCAGGGCGGCCCGCTGATGGGATCCGCGATCCTGCAGGGACTCACAAACTCGATACTGTCGGCGGTAGCTTCTACCGTCGGGACGTCCAACGTTGGGAGTGCAGCCAACATCGGGATCAGCCTGTCGAACGGCCAGCTGAGCTTCAACCAGTCAACGTTCGAGGCGTCCTACAACGCCAATCCAGCGCAGGTCCAAGCGGTGTTCGCTCAAGGAGCAACCTTCAGTCCGGCGTCGACGGCATATTCGGGACAAGTCGCCTTCTCATACGCGTCTGCTACGACGAAGCCAGGTACCTATGCAGTCGACGTGACGAGTTCCGCTACCCAGGCGAGCGCTACCGGGGCGAGCTTGTCGAGTGGCTCCGTCAGTAGCGGCGAAACCTTGACAATAGGCTCAGGAACCGCAAGCGCTAGCTACACCACCACGGCCGGGCAGTCCCTGACATCTATCGCGTCCGGACTCGACGCTGTCTTCGCAACGCAGGGTATCTCCCTTTCGGCTCAGGTCGTCGGAGGCACCCAGCTGCAGATTCTCTCCTCCGCATACGGTTCGGCCGCCACGTTCAGCGTCAGCACGACAAATTCGGCGTCAGGAACCCTGGGCTTGACCGGCGGCTCTTCCAGCGGGTCGTTTGCTGGCACAGACGTTGCAGGGACGATCAACGGCGTCACCGCCACGGGGCAAGGTCAATTCCTCTCGGCGCCGACGTCGGACCCGACACTGGCAGGACTGGCGGTGCAGGTTTCCGCGAGCGGAATAACCTCGTCGACGAATCTCGGGTCTTTGACCTACACGCCTGGTCTCGCGCAGGCGTTGGCGAGCGTGGCTAGCGCCATGTCTGATCCTGTGAACGGTGCCATCACCAACACCGTGCAGAGTCTGCAGAACCAGTCTGCTTCGCTCACGCCGCAGATCCAGATGTATCAGCGGATAGTGACCCAGCAACAGCAGATGCTAACCACAAAGTACGCCAACATGGAATCGCTCCTCGGTTCGCTCAAGAACCAGAGCTCCGCACTGGCCGGCGAGCTCGCATCGATTGCTAAGAACGGATGAGACAGCACAGGAGATGTCGATGACGACCGCCGCCCAACGAGCA
This sequence comes from Actinomycetes bacterium, assembly GCA_021815935.1. Next base: position 1,764 of record JAKAZH010000184.1, on the reverse strand, counting down.
GAGGAAATGAGACTCCGCTACCTGACCGAGGCCATTGAGACGTCGACTCCAGCGTCCCGTCTGACGATGCTTCTCGACGCGCTGGAAATGGACCTCGCGAGAGCCGACCGCGCCTTCGCCGAGCGTTGCGAGCCGAAGGCGGTTAGTGACCTGCTCATCCACGCCCAGGACATCATCCTTGCGTTACGTGACACTCTCGACACCTCGACGTGGGAGCCGGCGGAGCGCTTGGGTGCCCTCTACGATCACCTTTACACGGAGTTGGTCGGAGCCAACCTGGACAAGGATCGCCTACGCGCCGCGGCCGTGGCGTCTCATGTCGCCGAGTTGGCGAACGCCTGGCGTAAGGCGGCCCAGAGCGTCGAGAAGACGACTGTCGAACTAGACGGGGTCCAAAGGTGAGCTCGGAAGCCGAACTCGACTGGACGTCCCTCCTCGACTCCATGGCTAAACGCCTCGATTTGATCGAGAGGGCCTTCGACAGCGGAGCGGAGGCCAGTGTGGCCGTCTTCGAGTTGCCTGAGGGTATCGGGCCTCTGCCGAAAGAACTCCGTGAAACGGCCGAGGAGTTGCTACTTAAGACCCAGGAGGTCGAGAAGCGCTTGGAGGCGATGATGGATGCCACGGTGAAGCAACTTCGGCGGCTGCCGGCGCACAGGGGATTCGGCATCGGCCGTCCGGCAGCTACCTACATAGATCAGTCGGCATGACGAGCCTCGCCGTGTTTGGAGGCGAACACGGCGAGGTGCGCTTCGATGTCGCAGCTAGGCGCTGGATCCTCGCGGGCGAACTCAGCTAAGGAGGAGTCGAACTCCTCGATGCTCAGATAGCCACCGTCGGTTATCTCGGCGCGCCGGGAGCGCAGACGCTCTAGCATCAAAGAGCGTTCCGGTCCTCCTGGCTCGGGGCGATGATACGCGGCTTGGGGAATGACGATCACGGCGCCAGGTGTCAGTCCGTGTCGATCCAGCAGACCGGCTAGGCGGCGCCCGATGTAGCGATCACCCCCTTTAGCTGTCTGCAAGCTCCTCAACGCGGACGCAAGCCTCTCGAAAGCGGCGGAGGGGGGCGGCTCGGATATGGAGAGTCCGTCGTCTACATCGACGATACAAGCGGTACCGCCGGGGGCAAGGACCCGGGCAACTTCGCTCGCTGCGAGGTCGGGGTGCTCGAGGTGCTGGAATACGAACCGCGAGTAGACGACGTCGAAGGAACCGTTCGGGAACGGGATCGAGTAGACGTCCCCCGACGAGAATGTAGTGCTCCCTGACGGTAAGCCGACTTGCGGTCTGACTCTGTCACTGATGCGCTGCGCGGCGGCGAGTACAGCTCGGTCTGAGTCCAGGCCTACGACCCGCACCTCGCCTAGGGCCGCCAACTCCAAGGTGGCGGCGCCGAAACCGCAGCCTAGGTCAAGCACACGCTGACCAGGGCGCACCGTGAGTGACCCCAGTAAGGCGCGTCGCTGGGCAGCCGACACGATCGTTTGGATCAACAACCAGCGATGCTCGTCGATTGCCCCAGGCAGCGCCTCTCCGAGCGCCTCATCGACGGCACTCCAGACGAGTTCGCGCTTCGGTCCGCCTATTGGCAGGGTTTGTTGGGCGATGGCCATCGGCTGGAAGCTCCTATCGGGTTTTCGGATATCTCAAGAGGGGCGATGCACCTGACGATACATGTCTAGGACGTGCTAGGAAGGCACAGGACCACTAATAGCGCCCAGGAGGGGCTCCACCCGGATTTTGGTCGGACAGCGTCACGCTG
>JAKAZH010000183.1 GCA_021815935.1 Actinomycetes bacterium | reverse complement strand
ATCACGCTGTCAGGCAGCTCACCGACGCCGGCGTCAGCTACCGCGACGTCGCAGAACTGCTGGGTCTTTCGCATCAGCGCGTTGCTCAGATCGCCAAGCCTCCTGATCCCTCGGAGCCCCGTTCAGAGCTTTCGCGATGATTGCCCGACCAAGCTAACCCATCGGTGGCCCCGTTTCAGGCTGACCTGCGGGCGAGAACCCGAAGGTCACAGGTCGCCCGGGTTTCTCGGGGGCCACGGTGCGTTTCTCGGGCATCGTCGGCCGGCGTGCCCGACATTGTGATCAGGCGGAGCCTCACCGCGGGTGGTGGGGGTCGCGATTAGCGCCTGAGGTCAGTGCGACGGGTCGATCGGCGTGTCGAGACCGACTCTACGGTCGTGCAGAGCGACGATCTCGTTGACGAGGCGATGGGTGACCACCTCAAAGGGCTCCTGGATGAATATTCTTGCTCATATGTGCTAAAGTTACTTTGTGCACACGGATCCCAGTGTGGCTGAGCGGCCCCGGACGTTTACAGAGACAGCGCGGCGCGCTCAGATCGTGGGTGCTGCGATCGCGACGATCGCCGAGGTCGGCTACCACGACGCCAGCTTCGCCCGGATCGCCAAGCGGGCCGGCCTGTCGAGCACCGGGCTGATCTCCTACCACTTCGACAGTCGAGAGGACCTGATCGGCGAGGTCGTCAGCGAGATCGTGAGCGCCATCGGGGCGTTCATGGCCGAGAGGATGTCAGGGTGCTCTGGGCCGACCGAGGCGCTTCGGGCCTACATCGAGGGCAACGTGGAGTTCATAGGCGCCCACCAGACCGAGATGAAAGCCCTGGTCGACATTTTCATGAACGGCGGCTTCGGCTACGACGCTACCACCGAGGCGGCCGTCGTGTCGCCCATCGAGGCAATCCTTCGCGCGGGCCGGGCGAGTGGCGAGTTCCGAGCCTTCGATACCAAAGTGATGGCCACGCTCGTCCAGCGGGCCGTCGACGGCCTGCCGTTCTTGCTCGCAGCCGAGCCCGGATGCGACGTCGCTGCCTACGCCGCTGAGGTGGTCACCGTGTTCGAGCTGGCGACCCGGGCGCAGTCGTGACCGCCCGCCAGAGCGCGACGGCACCCGCTAGGGGGGCAGCTGGGATGACATCGGGCGGGGCTGGCCTCGCCCGACCCGCTGAGCAGCGCGCGGCGAGCGAGCAGGCGCCGGCGAGCCTGCGCCGCCAGCTCAGGGGGCTGGCCTTCGACCTGGGGGCGCCGACCGCCCTCTACTACCTGCTGCACAGCGCGGCCGGTGTCTCGAACCTCGTGGCGCTAACCGCAGGGGCGGTGCTGCCCGCCACGGGCGCCGCCTACACGCTGGCCGCCAAGCGCCGGGTGGACGCCGTGGCGCTCCTCATCGTGGCCACCATGGTGACCTCGATCGCCGTTGCCCTGATCTCCCATGATCCCCGGTTTCTCCTGGCCAAGGACGGGCTGGTGACCGGGGTGTGGGGCGCCTGGATGATTGCCAGCGTCGCCGCCTACCGGCCGGCGGCGTTCGTGTTCGCCCGCCCTTTCATGGAAGGCAGGCGCATGTACACCGCCGGCTCCTGGGACGCCATCTGGGACGCCGAGCCCGGCTTCCGCCGCATCTGGCGGGTGGCGAGCGTCATGTGGGGGACCGGGCTGCTCGTCGATGCCGCCATTCGGATCGTTATGTCCTACACCCTCCCTGTCCACGTGGTCCCCGGGCTGTCAGCCGCGCTGTGGCCGGTGACCTTCGTGGTCCTGCAGGTGATGAGCAACGTCTACTACCAGATCGCCGGCCTCAACCGGATCCTCGGCGCCCGCTGGGCACACCCGCGAAAGACCTGAAGGAGGTCCTGTCATTCCCCTCACGCCTCACTCTCCGCCTGCCGGCCTGGCCCGAGGTCTCCAGCGTCGGCGGCCCTGGACTCTGGCTGTGCTCGCCACTCCCGCTGCTACCGTGGCCGACGCGTCGCAGCGCCTGGTTCGAGCCGACCGCTCATGCGCCTACGAGGGATCAACTACGACGTCGGTTTCTCCCCGTTCCCCTGCGAGATGATCGCCGGGGACATGTTGGGCTACTTCGCAGACTGCGCCGAGCGGGCCGAAACGGCACGCCGGACCGGGGCCGAGGTGTTATTCGTGACCGGATGCGCGCTCAGCGTGTTCGCCGCCGTTGCGTGCCGCGCGCCACGGTCTTGGAGCGTATGGCCGGCTTGGGAGCAGTGTGGGCCGGGCTCGGCCAGGTCATCGCGTCCCTCGACGACTTTCTCGCCGCGGCTGTCGGCGTGGCGCGCGAACGCTTCGGCGGGAAGGTGACCTACGCCGCGAGGACCTGCCCGAGCGGTACCGGCGGTTGCTCGACGTCGGCTGGGACCCGCGCGCGTCGCCATCGCCGCCGAGCAGGCTCACGGCTCGGAAGTTCGGCGCGACCTCTACGCGACGCTCGGCACCCGGCTTCATCCGCAAGACCGCGGCATCGATTGCCAGCTCTACCTCGACGCGCTCGACGAGATCGGCCTGCCCGCATCCCTCGCTGACGCCGCCGAGAGCACCGACTTCGACGCGGCGCTACGGTCCAGCCACCATGCCGGGATGGACCTCGTCGGCGAAGACGTCGGCAGTTCAAGAGGCCGTCCGGTGCTCGTAGATGAGGTCACCCATGTTGTCCCAGATCAGCATTTCCGGTGATCGACCCCGAGTGATGATCACGGGACCGACCTTTGGTGACACTTGTTGGCCGGTTACAGGCTGAGAGTTGCGCCGAGTCGTCTGCTCGAGAACTCTAGGAGCTCGTCCGGCGCAGAGCCGAAAGGGAAAGGCGAAGATGCTGGCATCGGGGGTTCCGCGTGCGGTCGCTGCGGCGAGGTTTACCGCCTCAGGGTTTGACCTGACAGTCGACGACGCGATCGTTCTTCAGGACTCGAACCGGCTTGTGCTACGGCTAATGCCTTGCGATGTTGTCGCCCGGGTCGCGCCCCTGGCGTATCAAGCGAGCGCAGAGTTCGAGGTTGAGCTTGCCCAACGGCTCGCCGAAGCCGGGAGCCCTGTGGCTGCTCTTGAGCCTCGTGTGGAGCCGCGCGTCTATGAGCATGACGGCTTTGTGGTCACGCTGTGGACCTACTACGAACCTGTGACGCCTCGAGAAATCTCACCAGCCGACTACGCCAATGCGCTCGGCCGGTTCCATGCCGGCATCCGGAAGCTGGATGTCACGACGCCGCACTTTACAGATCGGGTGGCGGAGGCTCAAGGACTCATTGCGAGCCGGGACCACACTCCGGCGCTCGCCGACACGGACCGGGAGCTTCTCAGCAACACGATCGCAAGCCTGCGACGAGCGATCGGCGACCGTTGCGCCGCGGAGCAGCTGCTGCACGGCGAGCCGCACCCAGGCAACGTGCTCAGCACGAAGGACGGGCTGCTGTTTATAGACCTCGAAACGTGTTGCCGCGGACCAGTCGAATTCGACCTCGCCCATGTGCCCGAAGAGGTCAGCGAGCGCTATCCGGACGCTGATCAAGAACTGCTCAGCGAGTGCCGGGTCATCGTTCTTGCGATGGTCGCAGCGTGGCGCTGGGACCCAGGTGACCAATTCCCGAACGGGCATCGAGCAGCGCGAGAATTGCTCAGCGCCCTACGCAAGGGACCACCGTGGCCGACGCTCGACGTCGTGATGCGCCGATTAGGCGGTCCGTAGGCGTACAGGTATCAGCACTCCTTGGACCCTGGACGAACTCAGCCGCCTGCTAATCGCGACGACTGAGGTGCCCCCGACGTGTTGCTGTAGCCAGTGAGATATCGCGCAGTTAGCAGTGGGACCCGCTGCCCACTTTCTGAGCCCTGAGAGGATGGGCTTGCGGGGACGACGGGACGATTTCATGATCATCGACGGCTACGTCATTGCGCCAGGCGATGTGGCTCTGGCCCGTCCGGCGAAGCCTCCCCTGCCTGCTGTGGCGGGAACGGTCGAGAGCATCTGGGTGGCCTCGGCTGCTGGGGGGCCAGCCCGGCTGCTCCAACGGGTCCTCGCTCTGCCCGGCTTGGGCCTCGACGGTGACCGGCACGTGACCGGCACGGGAACCTTCCCTTCCGGGCTGCCTGGCAGCGCCCTCACGCTCATCGAGGCTGAGGTATGCGAGTCTTTCGACCCGCCACTACAAGCCAACGAGCACCGGCGCAACGTTGTCACCCGGGGGATCGACCTCAACGTCCTCGTTGGCCGCGACTTCAACATCGGCGCCGT
>JAKAZH010000007.1 GCA_021815935.1 Actinomycetes bacterium | reverse complement strand
ATCCCGACGAACTGGGATACATACGCACCGTCAGCAGTTGGGGCCGGCACGAGCGGGGCGTAGACGGATTCGATCCCGGTGCAAGGATCTTCGGGCTTGACTACGCGTTGCGTCACCCGACCGACGCCCGCAGCGAATATGTATGGAACCTCGTTCTGGCACCAAACCGCCATCTACTGGCGGGGATCGTTGAGAGATCTAACCGGCAGGACTTCTCGGGCGTTCATCGTGAAGATCTTCAATCACCTGTGGGACAGTCTGTCACGGAGATAGCGTGGCTTCCCGGCCCTGACGGCACCTTGCATCGACCGGATGAGCTTTCGTTAAAGGACCTCCCTGAGAGGTACAAGCGCGACGACGTTCTCGCAAGGGCACTCGGGATGCAGCAGCCGGTCGTCGAGGAGGCGAGCAAGCAACTCGGCCTGCGTCCAGAATTGCTCCGAGGTCTCAGCGCTCATCCCGACCTCGTGTCGAAGCTCGAGCAGGACCTCGCTGCGCTATCGAGGGGAGGGGGAGTCGACGGGTCTGATGAAGAGTTTGTACAGGAACCGGACGTTGGCGATATTGGGATTCTCGACTTCGGAATGGAGCTGTCGAACGCCTTCGGTCGGCCCGGCCGCCCGCTTCGTCACAGCGGTGAGGTGGCGGTAGGCGGTGTGAGCGGCGACGTGAACAATCCCGAGCGACGACGTGCGCGTGTTCGGGAGACGCTCGAGGACGACAAGGGTTTGGAACCGAGTGCGGACCAGAGGTTCCGACGCGTGCCGAGACGCGTGTGGGAGTCAAAGGACGGCGCTGTCCGGCATTTCCTCCTTGAGCAGTACGACGGACATTGTCAGGTCTGCTCAGCAACATTCGCGAAGCGCGATGGGACGCCATACTTCGAGGGTGTATACCTCGTATCACGGGTGCATCGACGATGGATGGACCGCCCAGGCAACGTTCTGTGTTTGTGTGCTTCGTGCTCCGCGAAGTTTTTGCATGGCCCTGTTGAGGCCGATGACATCCTGGACCAGGTGAGGTCATGGCGAACGCGACTCGAAGGTGGCGGCACTTCTTCCCTGACGCTCCGCCTGTGCGGCGACGACGTAGTACTCACCTTCGCTGAGAAACACCTGCTCGACCTCCAGGAGATGGTCGCGAGCGGGCCCTGAGTAGGTGCAGAGCCGGACGGGTGAACTTAAAACTGGTCCGTTCCACGCAGGCACTGTCAAGTCCGACGTATCAAACTTGCCGGTGGTGATCCAGCGTGACCGAGTAACCCATGCGCCTGAGCTGGTCTATGGTCCATCTCTTGGTTTTCGCGCAGTTACGGCGGGTTTAAAAGTCTCCGCCGGGGTCGTTGTTGAACTCGCAAGTGGCGAGCAAGTTCCAGATGGCGATGAGCATGGCATGTTCCGCAGCGATGATCGCTTTGAGCGGTCCTCGCCGTGATGCGATCCGCCGGTACTTCGCCGAGTCGTAGGTGCCTTGCGAGCGGGTTGCGGACATCCGATCCCAGAAAGCTGGCGCTCGGCACCGGCGGCCGTTTCTACTCGACGCCGTATCCACGTGCGCGCCTGCGTTCGCTGAGAATATAACTATGGCAAAGATTTCGCCACCGCCTCATGACAGATGGGTCGAGGTCACTCGCTCGGCGAGCGCCGAAGCGACGGCTGGAAAGTCGGCCAGGCGTGCAGCGACAAGAGCCTCCGCTCTGGCCCTCGGAAGGCACTCCGAGAACTTCAGTCCGTCAACCGCCTCGGCCGTGATCCACGGTGCCAGTGTCACGGCGTGAGCCTTAGCTTCAGTCGTTGCGGACTGCAGGACCTGGAGGTCGGCGCTCGCGTCGAGTGCAATGGCAAGGTCGTCGAGGTAGGTGGCCCCGGCTCGGGCACCGGCGCTGGTGGCGATGGCTGCGAGCCAAAGGTTCGCCTTCCAGCCGGCAAAGGTCCACCAGAGCGTCTTGCCGTTGGGCTCGGTGACGATGGTGGTGGCGTCGGGGTTGGCCCACCAGCTGTCAGCGCGGGCCTGAGCGAGGCGTTCGGTGGCGCGGCTGCTGAGGGTTACTCCGCCGGGTTCGTCGCCGGTGAGCACGGCACGGACGCCCCGGGCGACGTGCGCGCCGAGGGGTTGGGCGCCGCCAGTCCAGCGGGCGACGCCGGCTGCGTCGGTGGGCTCGACTTGGGCTATGCGTCGGGGCCAGTCGACGTGGAGGACGTGCCAGCTGCGTCCCGCGAGGGCGAGGACGGATGGTCCGCCGGCCCGGGCACCGGGTGGTCTGGCAAGGAGCGCCTCGTCGGGCACATGGCCGATCTCAGTTCGGCCGTGCCGGACGCTGATGACGGGTGGCGAAGTGAAGACGGCGAGTAGCTCCATGAAGTGCCGGTGACCGAATGTGGCTTCGGCCTCGGGGCCGATACCGACGATGCCGCCTTGCTCGTCGAGGAAGCCCTCCGCGAGGAGGTGTTCGGTGAGCTCGGGCAGGAGCGCCTCTACCTCCGGGCCGAAGAGGAAGGGTTTGCCGAGCCACTCGGACCAGATGGCTGCGCCGATGCCACGCTCTTGGAGGGCGAGAGCGAGGAGCTGTTGGGCGGCGAGGTGCAGCGGGAGAGGTGGTGGCACGATCGGCTCGACGTAGCCCTCACTCCAGCGCAAGAGGATCGCCCCGCACCGCAGGAGGTGCTGATCGCTCGTCGCAAGGAGCAGCGCGTTACGGCTCGTGTCAGACCGGCGTCCGGTCCGCCCCAGGCGTTGGAGGAACGCAGCGACCGTGGGCGGTGCGTCGATCTGGATGACCCGATCGAGGTCACCCACGTCCATCCCGAGCTCGAGGGTGGACGTGGCCACGATCACGCAGTTGCGCGCCTCGGCGAACGCAGTCTCGGCTCGCCGTCGCTCGTCCTGTCCGAGCGATCCGTGTGAGACGAAGGTCTCGACGTCGTGGCCTCGGAGCGCGGCGCCGAGCTTCTCGGCGCGGGCTCGGCTGTCGACGAACACGAGCCGCTTCTCGCCGCGGTGAAGTCGGGAGATGACGAGGGCGGCGTTGTCGAGGCTTCCGACGTAGTCGAGCGTGACGTCTGGGACCTTCAGGCCCTCGACGGGCGGGTTGATGACCCGGGCAGGTCGGGTGCTTGTAGAGGTGAGCCAGGCGAGCAGGTCGTCCGGGTTTCCTACCGTGGCGGAGAGGGCGATGCGTTGCAGCTCGCGTCCGGCAAGGTGGCCAACGCGCTCGAGGACTGCGAGGAGGTGCCATCCGCGGTCATCGCCGGCGAAAGCATGGGCCTCGTCGATGATGACGGTGCGGACATTGGCGAACCAACGGCGGTGGTCGACTCGCCGGGAGACGAGCATCGACTCGATTGACTCTGGTGTGGTCAGCAGGATGTCGGGCGGGTCGGCGAGTAGCCGGTCCCGCTCTGGCTGGCTGCTGTCGCCGTGCCAAAGGCCGACCGTGCGTCCGATGAGTCGCCCGTAGCTCTCAAGTCGGACGTGGAGGTTGTTGAGCAGCGCCCGTAGCGGGCATACGTACAGGACCGTCAGCCCTCGCCATTCCTCGGAGAGCATGCGGGAGAGCACGGGGAACACGGCAGCCTCGGTTTTGCCGCCGGCGGTCGGGGCCATAGCGAGCGCGTGGTCGCCGGCCAGGATGGGGACGATCGCTTCGGCTTGCAGGGGGCGCAGCGTCCGCCATCCGAGGCTGTTGACGATGTGGTGAGCGACGGCGGGATGGAGCCGGCCGAACGCGTCGGCCGTCGCCTCGCTCACGGGTCGATCTCGAGGTCGATGTCCTCGACTGAGGCGGCGGAGCGCGCGTTGCGCTCGATGTCGGTGAGCTCGCCGTCGGTGATGGTGAGCTGGTAGTGGCGGCGCGGGTCGAAGTCGGCGAACTGGTCGACGCGGTCCAGGACTTCGCCGACGAGCTTCTTCAGGAAGACGCGAGGTGCCACGCCGACGTTGCCGCCGAGGTCGCCGGTGACTGCCTTGGCAAGGACGTGGAGGTAGGAGTCGTCGCACCGCTCATGAACTCCGGCTGCGTTCTCGGACCCGTCTGCGTAGAGGTCACGCACTCGGCGGCCGACTTCAGTCAGGCCGTCGAGGTCGAAGCCACGCAGGCGCAGCTGGATGGCGCGTGGGTTGTCGAACCGGGCGTCGGTGGTGAAGTCGGTGTGCAGGCGCTGGGCCAACGGGGGAAGTCGAGTTGAGCCCTGCGGGCCATCGAAGAAGGCGGGCGTTCCGGTGATGACAAGGTAGAGGCCGGGGTACCGACCTTGGTCCACCTCGTCGACGAGCTGGCGGAGTGCGTTCAGTGCCCTGTCCCGCACGTCGGAGCGGACGCGTTGAAGCGTCTCGACCTCGTCGAGGATGAGTACCAGTCCGGCGTAGCCGGCGCCGCGGAGGATGGAGAGCAGTCCTGCGAGGAACGCGAGAGCGCCGTCGTGGTCCAGATCGCCCCGGATGCCGGCAGCGCGCTTGATCGAAGCGGCCACGTGGGGCTGTCCGCCCAACCAGGCGAGCAGGCCCTCGGCGAGCGGCGCGTCGTCGGAGGCGAGTGCTGCACGGTAGGCACGCAAGGTTGCGGAGAGCGCTGGCGCTTGGTTTGCCACGGCACCGAGGCGCCGCTCGGCTAGTTCGTCGACAGCGCGTCCGATCGCCGCCTCGTTGCTTGGGTCGATGCCCGACGCGGTCGCGTCGTCGTGGAGCGCGAACAGCCACGAGTCGACGACAGTGCGGAGCGCGCCGCCTGCAGCGTCGGTGGTGGTGAGCCGCTCGCAGAGCCGGCGGTAAACCGTCTCAAGGTGGTGCAGTGGCGTCTCGCCTTCGCTGATCTGCACCTCCGCGCTGGCGAAACCCATTCCCCGAGCGCGCTCGGCCAGCCACCTGACAGCGAAGGTCTTTCCTGATCCGTACTCGCCGCGGATCGCCTTGAAGCCAGCGCCGCCGGCTGCGACGTTGGCGAGTTCGCTGTCGATGGCGTCTGCAAAGCGGTCCGTGCCTATGGCGAAGGCAGCGAGACCTCGTTGCGGGACCGTGCCACGGCGCAGCGCGTCGATGATCTCTCGGCGTCGCTGGGGCGCGATCATTCGCGGTTCCCGAGATTGAGCTCGAACTGGAGGGCGAGCAGCTGGACGTTGCAGGCGACGAGGTCGTCCCGTACCCCGAGCACATCTGCGCCGTCGAGGTTGAGCAGCCGCTGCACAACGCTCAGGGTCATGCGGACTATGCCCGCAGGCTCACCAGTGGCGGCCGAGAGCGCCTGCAGGCTGATGCTGTCGCCGTTGGTCGCGAGCGCGTCGAGGTACCGCCGCAGGCGGTCGTCGGGCAGGCGACGGGGGAGCCGGATGGCGTTGCGGTGGCCGACGAAGGTCGGGCTCGCCAGCAATGCATCGACCCAGGTGGGGCACTGCCGGCCCTGAGCGGGCGCCATCTCAACGGGCGGGACGATGTCGAACAGCGTCGGAGAGTTGTCTGCGACTGGTTGACTGCGACGCCTGATCACGAGTAGGGCAGGTTTGGGTTCAGACTCTTTGCTGACGCTGCCGGTCCACCAGGCCGGTGGGGTGAGGGGGTCATAAGTCCACCCGTCGGGCAGCCGTCGGGCGAGTACCTCGACGGGGACGAGGACCTCTTCTGGCGTCGCACCGCCGTGGTAGCCGTGCTTCGGCGGTCCGTACCGGATCCGCTCGTCGAAGGGCAGCACGACCTGCCCCTCGCCAAGGACGACCCGTGGACCGGCGAACGCCATCTCACCCTGGCCCGGAGCCGTGTGCGCCAGCCGCCAGCGTTCGCCGCCGTCAGTCTGCTGAGGCTTGGCGATGGAGCGACCACGGTCGAGCACATGGCCGTGGTCGGCAGTGAGGATCACCAGCCGTCCGGCCTCGGCGGCGGCATCCAACAGCCACGCAAGCGGCCCGAGAGAGGCCAGGTCCCAGCCGACGTTGATTTGGTCACCTCGTGCGAGATGGTCGTCGACGCTGTTGACGACAACACCAACGATTCGCTGGTCGGGATCGGTCACCGCCGCTCGGATGTCGTCAGGGAGCGAGAGGCCGTTCGCTGCGACCAAGCCAGCCTTGTGAAAGAGTACGGGCGGTCGCGCAGTGCTGCTGGCTGCCCGTAGCGCCGGATGGGAAGCGAAACCCTCCCTCTCCTTTTGTTGTCCTCCGTCCTGGAGCGCACCCGACAGCAGCGCGGTTCGGCTGCAGGAGGTGACGGTGGGGAGTGCCGCCACGCCCACCGGCCACGGTGTAGCACCGACCGGACGGGCCGGGCCCCAGCCCTCGACGCGAAGGTCCGACAGCAGCTGGTGGTTGATTGCTAGGCCCATGCCGTCGCAGACGACGACAAGGACCGGAGCGGCCTTGGCGACCGGTCCGACGAGGTCGCTGAGGACTCGCTCGACTGGCACGATCCGCTCGTCATTTGCAGGGACGCTGCGCGACCACTCGGCCAAGGCAGTGGCGAACTCGCGAGCCGAGGACGCCTGCAGCGCGTCGGCGGCATCCAGGATCGGCGCCAGCGCATCGGCCACAGGTCCCGCCTGTTCGCCGGCAGCAGCATCTCTGCGAGCTTGCTCCAGCCAGGCCCCGTCGGCCCGGTAGGCGACGGCATGCTCCGCCACCGACGAGGGGACATGCGCCGCCGCTAGGCGGGTTCGCCGCAGAAGTCGCACCGCTGCCGCACAGGTCTGGACACGGCGGGTACGACGAGCGGCGAGCCGGTGGCGCTCGATCGAGCCGAGTGCTGCTTCCGCTGCCGCTTCGTCACCGGCTACGAGGGCTCGGCCGAGCGAGTCGACACGGGCGTCGAAGCCGCGGGGGAGCACATCGGAGAGCACGGCGAGGTGGATGGCATCGACGTCGGTGAGCGTTCGTTCGGCATCTGCCAGGTAGCCGCCGTCGTTGTCGACGTCGGCGATGATGGCGGCCGCTCCTTCGGCCCATCGGGTCGCGTCGATGGCTTGCAGCTGGTCGCGGCCGATCACCGCCTCGAGACGCGCCCGTGCGAGTCCCTGTCGTTGTGCAAGGGCGGCGTCGTCCGTCGGTGCCCACAGCAGGCCGACGACAAGTCCGAGTGCGATCGGTGGTGGTCCGGGCAGCCCTGCGAGGAGGTCCGCCACGATCGGCGCCGCGGACGGGGCATCCGGCGCCCACCGTCGCGCCACCGCAGCCCGGGTTTCGCCGTCGAGTTCGGCGAGGGCGTAGCGGGTCGATGCCTCCGACTCGAGTCGAAGCAGGCCGGTGATCGTTCGAGGCGCGTCAGCGAGACCAGTTCTCGCTTGCTCCCACGCGTCCCATGCCATGTCCTCAGTCAGGACACCGTTGACCGGAGCGTCACCTCGCCAACCGTCGGTGGGAGCGAGGGCGATCAGCTCGTCGATCAACCACCGCTCTGAGGCCAGGGCAGGGTCGAGCACGCGGGCCTTGAACAGCGCGAGCACCGATGCATACGGATCGAACGACTGGACAGCACCCTTGATCAGTTGCGCCTGGAGGTCGAGGCCGAGCTCGATCGCCGGGCAGGTTGTCAACAGCACGAGCAGCTCGTCGTCACTGTTGTTGTGCCGCACCACTGCCTCGCGGGCAGCCAGCGGCGACGGAGCCGGAATGACCCGCATGCGAGGCGAACCGTCGAGCACCTCGGGTCCCGTCCAGCGCGGCTCAGCCCGAGCGGCCAGCACGGTACGGCGGTCCTCGGAGCGGCGCACGGACGCTACGAGTGCTCGGATGCTCGCTTCATCAGCGACGGTCATCCGCGTTCACCTACTCGGTGCCCGGTAGCTCGTCGATCTGCCAATGCAGGTCCAGACGCGCCTCGGCGCGCAATCGGCCTCGGATCTCCTGGAGGCGCTTCTCGGCTTCTGTCCGGTCAAACGACCCGGTGGTTGTCGTCGGGCCTCCTTCCGTGTCCGACTCCGTGTCACGAGTGCCTGTCAGCGCCGACACCTGCGGCTGCACCGCCGCATGGGTCACGGCTTCGGTGGAGACTCTCTCGGCCGCATCAAGGCGCGATACGAGCCCTATGGCGAGCTCCTCCGCCTGGATCGCTTCGATGAGCCCCTCCCGAATGATCCGGCCCGCGGTGGCCCCTTCGCCGGGCAGTTCGATTGCCGTCTTGATGAGGTTCCAGTTGAGGTCGTCGAGCTTGCGGACCACTGCGGCTGCTTGGCGGATCGAGGTGCCAAGTGCGCTCATCGACGAAGGCACGGTGGCGGTGGCAAGCGTCTCGACCGCTCGGTCGGGATCGCGTCGGAGCGCCTCGACGAGACTGACGGCGGCCTTGGCGGTCGCGAACCGGGGGCCGTCGGTGCCGATCCCTAGGCGTGCGGCAGTGGCGTCCATGCGCGGCACAAGATCGCGGACCGCCTGCACATCGGCCGCGAGCTCAGCCACCACACGCTGGCCTAGGTCGGCGACGCTCGTTGCAGATCGCAGCGTCGCAGCAGCGACGATGCCTACGTCTTGTGCTCGCGATCGAGCCTCGGCCCACGCATCGGCTGACGGCAGGTCTTGCGCCGTGAGCTGCCAGTCACCAGCCAGGCGGCCGATCTCAGGACGAGTGACGGGTGCTCCGGCGTTAAGAACCGCCCAGTTGAGCTGAGCTGCGACCGCGAGGATGACGAGGTCGGCGTCTTCATCGAGAAGTCCTCGGCGCTCGGCCGGGATGTCCGGCGCATCGAGCCAGCGACGCACAGCAGCGACGGTCAGGGTCGTGGTCCCAGACTCGGATTGTCGACGGCGGATCAGATCGGTCCACTGGCTGAGGTCGGCCACGAAGTGCGCTTGGTACATCGTTCCGAGCCCGAGCGGGCCGGCAACCTTGGTTAGGACCTTGCGCATCGCGGTCTCGACGTTCTCGAGCCGACCTCCGTCCTGTTGGAGCGCCAGCTCCACCTGTCTGAGCGTGTTGACGCGCTCGGCTCGTTCGACCCGCTCGGTGTACATGGGGTGCTTCGGGAACCGATGGCGGTACAGCTGGTCGGCGAGGGCCTCGGCGTGGCTTCGGAGCGACGTCCCGACGGGCGGCTGCATCGTCAACGCAGGATCGAGCGCGACGAACTGCTCTCCGAGGCCGAGGGTCGCCTCGATCACGCCGTCTTGCGGCGTGTCGACGCCGTACGCCTGTCGGAGAGCAGCGGTGAGCCGGGCACGAACTGCGTTCTGTTCACCGGCCATCTGCGCCTTCGCAGAGGGTCGATCGGTCGGGCTCAGGTAGGACGCCAGCCGCTCGAACGTGTCACCGTTGAGCGCATAGTCCAGGCGCACGAGCTTGCCGAGCAGCTGCAGCGTGGCTTCGGTGAGGAAGTTCGGCAGCCAGACGCCGGTCCACTCGACGGCTCGGTCCCGTCGGTAGTCCGTGACGCGGCCCCGGTCGTCGCTCGGCGAGTAGCCAGCGACGTCGAGCGGGAGATCGATGACGAGCTTCGGCTCGGCGCCGGCTCGCAGCATCTCGTCGGGCAGCTCGATCTCATCTCGGACGTTGGCGAACGTGACTGAGACCTTCCGTCGCGTCCCCCGCCAGAGGACATCGAGGTACGGGTCCAGCGACCCCGCGTCCTTGACTTGCAGCGCCTCCTGGAGTAGGTCGCGGATCTTGCGTCGGCGCTCGCCGTCGTTGTCGGCAACCTTGGCCGCGTCGAGGATCGGGCCCGTATCGATCCCGGTGAGCTGGACAGTGACCGTTGGATCGTGCTCATCCTCACCCAGGCGGAGCTCTCCGACTTCGGCCTCCCACTGGCGCAACCGGTCGAGGACCTGTTGGCGCTCGGCCCCCGGAACGAACGACCGAACGATGCCCGAGTTGAGGGCGGTGAGTCGGCTCACAGTGAGCCCCCTCAGTGGTCCGACCTCGGGGACGAGCGCGGCGATCAGCAGGGTCTTCACGAACCGGCCGTCGGTGACGTAGCCGTGCGAGCGCGGGACGCGCTCTGCCTCCTCCTCCGTGAGGCCGTGGTTTCGGAGCAGCATCGGCTGGAACTTCGTGGACCACAGCCGTCGTGCCTGGGCGAACTGCGCCCGCATCACCTCGGTGAGGGGCTCGTCGCCGGTGTTGACCGCGTCGAAGAGATCGCCGAGCGGGATGAGTTGACCCACCTCGAGCTGGTCCCGGCCGTCGACGAGGAGCTGCAGCATGACCTTGAGGGCGGTCCGTTCGCGCTGCATCGCGCTCGACAGGGCGACGAGTGCATCGACCAGTGCTGGGCTGAAGGGGTACAGCCGGCGGAAGGCGGCGAGATCGCCGGCGTCCGTCAGCAGCACGTCCCGCTCGTCGCGCTGTTCGAGCTCACGACGTACGCGGTCGAAGGTTTCGTCGAGCTGCTGGCGAGCTGCCTCAGATCGCGGCTTCAACAGCCGGCGCTCAGCGATCAGAGGGAGGTTCCGGTCCTCCAACGTGATCGTGTCGAACCGTCCCTCCGAGTGGCGAAGGATGTCGATCGCCGTAAGCGACTGGGCGCCGGGCACGTGCTCGCCAACCAGCTCGCGCAGGTCTCGCTGGCGGGCGATGAACGACACGATCGGGGCCGGCCGGTTAGCTGCGTCGGCCTCGACCAGCTTGACGACCTTCGCGCCCTCACGCGAGACGAACGCCACGTCGCTCATGCGCGCAGCAAGCCACAGCACGAGCTCGTCGAGGAACAGGATCACGGCGTCGTAGCTGAGCGACTTGGCATGCCGGCTGATCGCATCCAGCCCTGCGTCGAGCGGCACGAAGCCATCGGCCGTCGCCTGCGCCTGACCGGGTAGCGCACGCTCGTGCGTCCGCAGAAGTGCTCCGACCAAGAGGTCCCGCTCTGGATAGCCTGCGGGCGTGTCGACTGCAGTCTCGAACCGCGCAGCATCCCATGCCGCGCTGTAGTCGCCCCACTCGTCCGCGGTCTCGCCCTCCGAAAGGATGCGGAAGAACACGTCGTCGCCCTGGTCGCGACGCTTGTTCTTCGCCTCCTGAAGGATCCCGTCGGCTACGTAGACCGCCGGAAGCGGCGCCTCTGGGTGGATGCGGCGTACATGGTCGACGTATCCGCCGAGTACCGCCTGCTCCATCGAGGCCTTGCCGACGAAGTGGAAGGGGACGAGCAGGAACTTCCTGCCGTCGATCCGGTCGGCGTACTTCGCGACCACCCTGCCCAGATCGGACAACCCTCGGGCGGTCGGGTCGCCCTGCAGCAGGAGGTGGAGCACCGACATCATCGCCGTCTTGCCAGCGCCGAAGCTGGCGTGCAGATAGGTAGCCTTGGAGCGGTGGTCAGCGACCGACGACGCGACCAGCGATAACGCTCTGTCGAAGCAATCGACGAGCTGTGGCGTGACGACGTAGTCGGCGAGCGTCCGCTGCGGATCGCCGATGGCCGTCGCCAAGCTGATGACGAAGTCCGACTTGTGGACCTGCTCGGGTATGTCGATGAGATCGGCGAGCAGGGTCATGGCCGACCGATCGTAGAGGCGCGCTCCGTTGCCACGGTCGACCTCATGACGACGCCTTCCGAGGTCGTCCCCGCTTGGCTGGCGCAGGGGGGCGCCAAGCAGCGAGGTCGTCGTGCGTCAGGCCCAGCGACCGCAGCTCCGTATCGACGAGGGCAGCAACCTGGCTGCCCGGGCGGTCGCGACTCGGATCGGAATTCGGCTCATCGTACCACTGCTTGAGCCACGGCACGAGCTCGGCGAGCCCAGCGAGCTGGGGTGTCAGGTGGTCCTTCGCGCGACCATCCCGCTTGGCCTGTAAGTACCACGCCGCGAGCGCCCGCGCGCGCTCAAGGTGGTCCCAACCGGCCCAGCCGACCACCGCGCTGGCGTCCGTCTCACGCTCCGCCCCCGG
Source organism: Actinomycetes bacterium (assembly GCA_021815935.1). The sequence continues at coordinate 8,852 of JAKAZH010000007.1, read as the reverse complement.
GTACGAAATGAACCGCTCCTTTGGAACATCGAGCTTTCCGCGGAGGATCCACCCCGGACCCGTGAAGTCTGCCTTCACGTACTTTGGCGGGGGGGCGACGGATCCTACGTCTTCACCCGCGTCTTCTCGGCGCTGTAATTCCCAGGTAGCCAGCCACTGGCCATGAGTGCGAAGGCCTGAGTCGGTGTAGCGGTACGGCGCCAGATACGCAACGGCCTGCCCCATCGCTAGCTCGCCGATCAGGGACGCAACGTCGACGTCATCGCGACCTGCGTAGAGCCGCGCCACTGCCATGAAGTCCTCGTCGGCGCGCGCATCCGACGCCAGTCGCGCCACAGTTGTGATCGCCGCAAGCTCGTGCCAATACCGGCGCTCCTCAAGCCGATCCAGTAGCCAGTTCCGGACTGCGTTCGAGACTCTCTCCTCCCAGGGCTCGGAGGCCCACCGTCGCTTGTGCTCAGGTCGTTCCAGTAAGCCGATGTTGAGGTCAGCCTCAATCAGCTCGATCCGCCGCTCGACCAGCGCTCTATAACTCGAAGACCAGTGCTGAGGGAGTTCCGTGATCGGAGCGACCTCGTGACGAGCGAACCACGAGGACGCCTCCTCACCTGCAGCGATCCTTCGCGCGAGGAGGATCTCAAATGCGCGCTGACCGGCTTCGAGCGGTGGCTCAGGTTCATCAGCGCCCGCGACCTCCTCTCCCGCGAGGTCGTACAGGCGGTAGCACTGCCAGTCCAGTCCTTCCTGGACAGCGATCATGGTCGATCGGATCCGCCGGTAATCCGCGAAGGATGCCGCCATGGCGCCTGACGACGGGACCGAGGAACTTGCGACCGCGGCAGGACTTACCAAGGCGAGGCTCACTGCGAGCCCATCGAGTTCGGCCGCCAAGGCGGTCGGGTGTGCGGCGGGTAGCGGGAGTTGCTTCAGCTTCGCTGCATCGAAAGCGAACTGATGGGTGAATGGCTGGTCGCTCGACCCTCCCCCGTGCGAAGACGACTTCCGGTAGCAGACCTCCTTCATCCAAAAACATGCAGTCGAGGAGTTGAGAATGGCGAGTAGCCCTAGATGGCGTTCCTCGCCGGCGCCCCGCTCGAGCTTAATGACGGGCGCTGTCTGCTTGAACACCTTATCGCCGCGATCTAACGCGAAATGGTTATGAGTGGCGACCTCGGCGAAGGTGATTGACAACGCAGTCCCGTACCGCCCGGGGAAGAACATCGAGTATTCCCACCATGTCAATCCGCGTTCCTCGTTCGTCTGGCCAAAGTTCAGACGCCGACGGAGTAGCGTTCGCAACATCCAATAGTGCCGTTCGACGCTTTCGGGTGCGGGCGACACACAATCGCCCTGAGAGTCATAAGGGAAGAGAGTCCAATTGGCGGCCGCGACCGTCCAGTCTCGAACGTCCTCGCCATTTACGAGTTGCACGGCTCGTGCGCGCAACCGCCGAGCGCAGTGTCGAGGCATCAGGTAGGCATCATCTTCGCCCGTGTGTGCGGTGCGTCCGAGGTCGGATACGAAGTCTCCGAGGCGCAGTCGGCCTCGGTCGAGTAGTTCCTTTAGCTCGGAGGCACCTCCTCCTCCGATGCTCCACGGGTGAGACCGAAGCCGATCGCGTTCTAGATCGACGATCGATATGTACGTCGACTCCTCTCCAGGTTGGTCGATCAGGGCGACGATCTCCGACCAGACGAGGCCTTCGTATGGCACGCCTGGCCGAGCCGCCTCGCCGCGTATCCCGAGCACTGCACGAACAGAGGTGGACTTAGGTGCACGGTTTCGCCCAAACAGTATGACTGTCTGGTTATGGCCCGGTATCTCAGCAAATCGTGTGTCAATTAGGTGAGTTAGATCGCGGGAAGGGAACCACGTCTCGATGAGTTTCTTTCCAAATTCCCGCTTCATGAAGGTGTCGGCGGTGATTAGTCCGATGAAGCCGGCACGGTCCGGATCGGCGTCTACCCGAGCGAGTTGCCAGAACCGCTCGGTGAAGGGAACGCCAAGGCTGTATTGCCTGTGGCAGGTCATGAACCGGTTCCGGTACGCAGCGTTGACTGCAGCGTCTCGAACGACGATGTATGGCGGGTTCCCCACAACTGCGGCCCACTGTCGGCCGAGGAGCGATCGTGTCTCGTCATGGTCCTCGGAGGCGTAGCCGTGACGAGCGAGGAGCGCCTCCTCCTCTCCGGGGACCTGCATGCCTGGAAGCGCCCCCGGCGGATCGCCGTGGAGGAGCGAGTCACCCACGGCGACGTTGATGTTGTATGCCGGCGCGTCGACGAGGCGGGCGTCCCCGCCGGATCGCAGGGCCGCTAGCAAGAGCCGGAAGCGAGCGATACTCGCGGCGAAAGGATTGAGGTCGATCCCCGCCACCGCGTCGAGGGCTCGTTGCGCGAGGACCCGAGGGTTCGTGGCCGGCTCTTTCTCGATCCAGCGATGAAGAAGCCGGTCGAAGGCACCGAGGAGGAAGTGTCCGCTACCGCAGGTCGGGTCGATGATCGTCGTGTCGGTGAGACCGAAGGTTGCGATTGCCGGGTCGAGCGTGCGGTCGAGGATGAACTCCTCGACGAACACCGGCGTCTGGAGAAGGGCGTAGGTCTTCTTCGCGTGGTCCGATAGGTCCTGGTAGAGGTCGCCCAGAAAGCGCGTGTCCCACTCAGGATCGGTGAAGTCGTGTCGAAGCCGGCCTGAATCCGGATCGATACGGGTGAGGTCCTCACGGAGGCGCCGGGCGCCGTCCGCCGACGGCAGCAGCCCGTCCAGCCAGATCGGATTATGAGCGCCGAACACCTCGCCGGTTGCCGGCAACGCGCGTAGGCGACTGAACACCTCGCGGAGCCAATGCCGATCGTCGTGTGCAGAGTTGGCGTGGAGGTGCGCGGCCCGCTGATCGAGAGCGAGTTGCGCTCGCAGCGCTGGTCCGCCGAGTAGGGGTTCGGCGACGAGGCCGTTGTCCTCGCAGAAGCGGACGAAGACGCAGCCGAGCGTCCAGGCGACCGCCACCTGCGCGAACAGGCCCTCCGCCCACTCGGCTTGGCCGTAGGCGGTACGACCAGCGGCGTGAGCTCGTTGGTACTCGTCAGCGACGTGTGCGCGAGCAGCCGGATCGCTGCCGGCGACCTGGCGAAGGTCGTCGACGAGGTCGCTGACCGTTCGGCGGGTGTCAGCGAGGAGGGTGGCGGCGTCGATCATCGGGGGGCTCCGGTCGAGGTCTCAACGGTTCGGTGGAGGTTGTTGAGCCAGACCTCGGGAAGGGCGAGGTGCTCGCTGCTGGTGGTGACGGGGATTGCGCGGCCGGCGAGCGCTGGCGCCGCGTTCGGGTCGTCGCTGGGCACGAGAACCCAGAGGGTCTTGAGCACCTGCCCCGGAGCCGCAATCTGTGTGGTGTGTTCACGAAGGTCGTCGAGAAGGCCGAAGAGGTCGTAGCGCGCAAGCAAGCCGGGGTGCACAAGCAGGGTGTGTTCGCTCTCCGCTCGTAGCCGATCGGCGATGCCCGCGACGGCGCTGCGGGCGATCGTGAGGAGGCGCGGCCAGTTGGGTCCGGCTGGGCCGGCGGCGTCGGTGGCGAGGATGGCTCGGTCCCAGTCGATGCGTTTGGCGTCGGCTTCGGCTCGGAGTGCGTTGATAAGCAGCTCGTCGACGTCGACGACGGTCGCGCCTTGGGTGGCCAGGGTTCGGATGGCTCGGTCCTGGTGGTTCGGTGCGACGGTGAGCACGAGGTAGCCGCCGTTGCCGGCGTGGCGCCGGAGGCGCTCTTCCGTCAGCTCGGCTTTGGCCCGGTCTTCGTCTGTGGCGTTGGTGGCGGTGCCGGTCCGGTAGCGGGTGCCTGATGCGGCGATGGCCGTCCGGGCAGTGGCGACAGGCGGAGTAGGCACTCGGAAGCCAGGCGTGCGGGGCGCGCCTGACGGCGAGGTGCGGTCGTTCGACCATTCGAGGCCGACCTCGACGCGAAGGAGCTCGTCGAGCTCCGGTCGTTCCGGAAGCGGGGCAGCGTCGGGGAGGCGGGTACGGACGCGTTCGCGCACCTCAGACTCGCTGAGCGTGCCCGAGCCGAGGAGTGCTGCCCGGGCGATGCGGATCGCTCGTCGCGGGTTAAGGCCGCGGGGGTAGAGCTCGAGGCGGCTGGAGACCGATGCCGTTGCGGAGGAAGCGGCGGCGAGGCGGGTGAGCCGCTGGTCTGTCAGCGGCGGCATGCCGGCGGGTGGCGGGACACGGCGGAGCCGTTCGATGGCTGCGGCCGGGGTCGCGAGGGGCTCGGCAGCTGCGAGCTGGTCGGCGGTGGTGGCCAGCGTGGCGGCGTAGTCCGCCAACTCTTCACCGTCGAGGGTGTCCTCGGCGTCACCGGCACGTGCGCTGAGAGCGACGACAAGCGACGCTCCGCCGCCGAGGCGACGCCAGGTGAACCGGTTGACATCACGCCCCGCCTCGGCCTCCAGGCACGCGCGGATCACCGCCCGAGCCCGGCAGAGACGTTCCTGGCCAGTGGCCGTCGACCCGCGCCGGCTCAGCAGTCCGAGCGCGAGCTCATCCCCGGCAAGCACACCTCCGGCGCGCTCGAGCATCGCGACGAGGTCGTTCCGAGCCTGGGTGATGGCCGGTTGCTTGAGCCACCTGGTCCTGGCGCGCTGCAGGCACGCGTCGAGCCCATTGCGGTCGAGTCCTGTCACGGTCCGCACGTCCGAGGGGCCGGGCCACCTGGGAAGGCTTGGGTCGTCCATCGGGAGCAGGGTGCTACCAGCGCCGTCGAAGCCCAGCAGGGTCCGAAGCACCGGTAGGTCTAGCTGCGCTTGGGGCGTCTGGGGCTTGCGGAGCGTGATGGCCGCGATGTGATCGACACTGGCCTCTTCGTCCCCGGGGGCAACATCGAGCCGTTCGCGCAGTCCGCCAATGACGTGCAGGACTTCACGGCGGACGTTGAGGCCGACGCCGGCGGCCCGGTTCCAGTCGGCGGTTGGGTAGTCGAGGAGTTGGCGGACGGTGCCGATTCCGAGTCGTTCGAGCGCACCGAGTGCAGCGGCCGAGAGTCCGAGGTCGGCGACGGCTGTCGTCTCGTCGGCGGTGTCGAGTAGGCGGTCGCGCTCGCCGGGGTGGGCGGCGCTGGTGCCGTCGCTGACCGACGAGGGACGGGTGGCTGACGCGAGCACGGCGCGCCACGCCTGACGCATCTGGTCGGCCGTGTCGAATCTGCAGGACGGTTTGCGGTGCAGAGCTTTGGTGAAGAAGGTCATGAGACCCTGTCGCACTGCCGGGTCGAAGAGCTCGGGGTCGAGCCGGGGGACCTCGTCGGGGAGATGAATGGGATCGGTTCGTCCATCGCCCCAGACGGGACGGACGCCGGTCGCCATCTCGTGGAGCGTCGCAGCGGCGGCGTAGCGGTCGGCGGCGGGGTCCCAGCGCTTCCCCGGGCGTTCAGCGAGGAAGGGGTCGAGGTAGCCGGGCGTTCCGGCCTGTAGGCTAGTGTCGGCGGTGCGTGCGAGCGAGAAGTCGAACAGCACCAGGTGCAGCGAACGGTCTCCGCGTCGAGGTCGGACGCCGAGGTTGTCTGGCTTGAGGTCGCGGTGGGCGACGCCTTCGCTCTCGAGCACGCCGACGATCTCAAGGAGGTCGTCACCGAAGCGGTCCAGGAGATCGAGCCCGAGGTGTCCCTGGGCGGTGAGGCGGTCGGCGAGGGTGAGGCCGATTCGGTCCTCGGGGTCACCAGCAGGGGCGAGGCGGAGCGCGGTGCGGCCGCCGACCTGGATGACGCCGAAAAGCTCCACGATGCCGATGTGGCGTAGCTCGCCGAGGACCCGGGCTTCGTCGCGGAGCCGCTCCGCATGGTCCTCGTCCTTGGCGACCTTGAGCACCTCAGGGGCTGTGTCGCCGGGTCGCCGGCAGAGGAGGGCCACCGCGGTTGAGCCGCTGCCTAGGCGCCGCTCCACCTTCCATCCGCCTTCGAGCTGGTCACCTTGGTGAGCAGCGAGGGGATCGGGGGTGATCGTCGCCGCTGTCTGCGATTCGTCGTCCAGTGCGTCGACGGCAGCCGAAAGGTCCTCGCTAGGGCTGGTCAGCTCGTCGAGGGCCCCATCGAGTAGCTCGAGGAGCTCCTTGACAGTTGGGCGGTTGGCCGGCACCGGGTCGGTCGCCATGGCGACGAAGGTCTCCAGGCTCTCCGGCGGACCGTCTACGACGGCGCTCAGGGGCAGGCCATGGTGGTCGGCCAGGAGCCGGTCCCGCTCGGCGAGGTCGTCGGCGGGCGGCAGTCCTGAGAGCAGAAGGTGGGCGACCGCTCCGAGAGAGAAGACGTCGAGGGCGACGCCGTCGGGATCGTCGACGGTGAAGGCCTCCGGAGCGAGGTACACCTGCTCGTCGGTGCCGAGCCGGTTGAGGAGTTCGTCGCCGAAGGTCGCGCCCTCGGTCGCGGCGTGACGTGTGAGTCGGGTGGAGAGCTCCCGGGCGCCGGCTTGCCAGTGGCCGACGACAAGCGTCGGCCGTTCGGACGCCTCGGGCGCGTCGCCGGTCGGACGTACCAGGACGGTTCGGGCCGTGAGGGCCCGGTGGCTGACCTTGCGGGCGTGGGCGTGAGCGAGGGCCTCTCCGACCTGGCGCACGAGCTCGATGCGATCGCCGATGCCGACCTCGGGCACCACGGCAGCTGCCCAGATGTCGAGGCGCTCCTCGTCCTCGGCACGTCCGAACAGGAGGGCTGGACCTCGCTCGGCCTGCACGAAGTCGAGGGCGGACGAGATGCCGCCGTGGCGGAGGCCTTCCAGGACCTTGAACTCCCGTTCGGCCTCGCGGCGCAAGCGGATTTCCTCATCGGCAGTGGTGGCGAGGCCAGCGAGGTACACGCGCACCCGCCGGGTGGCGCTCATCCGGGGGCGACTGCCGAGGAAGTCCTGCCAGCCGGGCCCTTCGTCGAGCAGCTCGCCGAGCTCCCAGTCACCGACCCGCCGGCCCCGGTTCGACGGCTTCAGCCCGGCCTGGGCGATCGCCTCAGCGAGCTTGGCGGACAAGGGCCGGTTGATGGAGCTGCCCCGAAGATTGATCGTTGAGGGGTCCTTGATGGCCGCCACGACCCCGGGGAGGGGTGGAAACGCCGTTCGCGGCGAATCGGCTCGGGCGCCGGCGGGCTGCGGGTCGAGGTCTCGGCCGCAGACCGACGTCCGGGCCACGTCGTGGAGGCGGCAGTCGAGGTCGGGCGAGGACAAAAAGATGAGGGCGTTGATGAAAGGGTCCCGCTCACCTCGGAGCGCCTGCTGGCGGGCGAGGAGTGACCGGAGGCGCTTCGCCTTGGTGTTGGCGAGGATCAGGGGGTGGGCAAGCGGCTTCTCCGAACCGTCGGGGCGGCGCCACCGCCAGTTCTGCCCGTCTCCGAACATGGCGCCCGGGTAGGACTTGATCTCGATCAGGAAGAAGCCACGGGGAGTGAGGACCAGGGCGTCCACCTCGTTGACCGACCCGTCGTCAGCGATGAACTCGACGTTCGTCCACGCTCGGTAGGGCTCGGTGTTCGGTAGCCGGGCGCGCACGAATGCCAGCGCTTCTCGCTCGTGCGGGAACGGTGACGCGCCTTCAACCCAGAGAGGAGGATCGATCACTCTGCGTGTCCCCGGCGGAGTCCATGACCAGATCATCATAGGAGGGTCCCCTGACGCTGTCGTGACCCGAAGTGTCCGGCGCTCTGATCAGGTAGACCCGCGCGGTCTGAGGAAGATCTGGATTGTCAGACTCAGAACGAAGTCCACTGACGTCGGCCGTCACAGTGGGCAGCCACCACGCAGCGCCAAACAGGCTGAACGGGTCCGAATCGTCGAGCGGCCCCCTTCCTGTCGGTCGCTCGGACCGACTTTTTGAATCGGCTTGTGTCGGCGAACGAGCCAGTGTATAGCCCGACGGAGTCAGCCCTAGTCGAGTAAGTCAGTCGCGGGGAGAATGAGTGCGCAAGGCTGATCTCGCGATGTCGTGAATCCACGATCGGCACCTCGTCGATAGCTGCCACAGTCCCCTCGAATGTCGCCCTGCGCCACAGCCGCATGGGACACCGCAGCTGGTGGTACATCAGTGAGGCTGCTGATTCGACGGCGCTCTAACGGAAGGCGCTAAGACGGAGGTCCAGTGCCTGCAAGGCTTGCCTGAACCGGTCTGGTACCCGCTGAAGTCTTATCATGGTAATAACTGTGGTGTTTACAGCTGGAGTTTCGTGAGGGCACGTCGTTTGGCATCGTTGGTGACTTTGGCGTAGACGTCGGCTGTGATCGAGATGCTGGCGTGGCCGAGGATCGCCGAGACTATTTCGAGCGGGATTCCTTCGTCTAGGAGCAGGGTCGCTGCTGTGTGACGGGTCGAGTGGAATCGGTGGTGTCCGATGCCGGCTTTCGCGCATAGGCGATCCCACCAGCGGCTGAGGTTGCGGGGGTCGATGGCGGTGTCGAGCGGTGTGGTGAATACGAAACCCGATGGTTGGTGTGCCGGTAGCGCTGCCAGTTCGCTGGCCTGTATCGCTCGTCGTTGGTGGAGAGCGTCGAGGCAGGTTTCGGGGAGGGGGAGGGTGCGTTGCGATGCTGTCGTCTTTGGGAGGTCTCGGACGAGACCCACTCCGCTGACGCGCTTGAGCGTTCCTCGTATGTGCAGTTCGCCGCTGTCGAGGTCGACGTCCTGCCAGCGCAGGGCGAGCACTTCGCCTCTGCGCAAGCCGAGACGCAGAACGAGCACGGCGATAGCCTCGTATGGGTCCCCAGATGCGGCAGCGACGACTGCCTTCGCCTGCTGCAGGGTCATGGTGTCGTCGAGGTGGGTACCGATATTTCTCGGCCCGTCGACCAGGGCTGCAGAATTGCGGCTGACGAGATCCCAACGCTGTGCGTAGG
>JAKAZH010000182.1 GCA_021815935.1 Actinomycetes bacterium | reverse complement strand
GTAGTCGAAGTCGACGGGTTTTTGGGGTATTCCTGCCGATGGCGGCGGGATCCAGCCGGCCATCTTTCCTGGTTCGCTGACCGCCTGCATGAGCGATCGGACGTGCTGTTTGTCTGCATCGGTCGGAAGCCATGCCGCGGCCCGTCGATCCCACTCGTCCCGGCTTACGATCCTGCCGTCGGGGGTGACGGGAACCCCGGCGAACGCCCCTACCGAGCGGTGGAAGCCGAGGTGGGGGAGCTCCAAGCATCCGCCGACCGCCTCGAGTGTCCGGTTCCAGCGGTCGACGCCTTTCTGGCAGTCGGCGATGTAGTCGCGCTGCAAGGTCGTGTTGAGCGCCGAGAGTGCCGGCACGGAGCGGGACCCGACCTCGCCGTCGAGGACGGCTGGGACGTCCTCGAGGTTGGAGTGCAGCTGGTGGTCGTCTTCACGGTCGCTTTCTTGGTAGCGCCCCTTGAGTCCAGCGGCGAAGTAGTTGGCAGCGTTCGTCGACGTCTCCGCCCCGAACAAGTCGAGTGACACGCTGTAGTGCAGGTTCAGGTAACGCTGGAGGGTTTCGAGGTTGATACCCCCGAACGGTGCCACATCCGACGTGCCGTGCTGGCGCATCAGGTCTACCGTGCGCTGCACCACCCGGCCGATGCCTGCTGCACCGACGAACATGTGGTACGCCTCTTCTTTCAACATGAACTGGCATGTGCGGGCGAGTGGGTCGAAACCGCTCTCGGCAAGGGACGCAAGCTGAAATTTCCCGTCGCGATCAGTGAAGTAAGTGAAGAAGAAAAATGACAGCCAGTCTGGCGTCGGTTCGTTGAAGGCGCCGAGTATGCGCGGGTTGTCAGGCGAACCCGAGTGCCGCCCGAGGAGCATGTCGGCCTCGTCGCGCCCGTCACGCCCGAAGTAGGCGTGTAGGAGGTAGACCATCGCCCACAGGTGACGGGCCTCTTCCACGTTGACCTGGAAAAGGTTACGCATGTCGTAGAGGCTCGGGGCGCTCAGGCAAAGGTGGCGCTGCTGCTCGACCGACGCCGGCTCGGTGTCACCCTGAACGACGATCAGACGGCGCAGATCGGAGCGGAACTCGCCAGGAACCTCCTCCCACACCGGTCTGCCCTTATTTTCGCCGAAACCGATAGTACGGTCCCGCTCGACGTCTGCAAGGAAGATGCCCCAGCGGTACTCGGGCATTCTGACGTAATCGAAGTTAGCCCAACCGTCGCGGCCGACGGACACCGCCGTGCGAAGAAATACGTCGTGATCCTGGTGCTCTACCGGGCCAAGTTCCTTCCACCATTCGAGGAAATGCGGCTGCCAACTTTCGAGAGCGCGCTGCAACTTGCGGTCCGAGGCGAGACCGACGTTGTTCGGGATCTTCTGGTCGAGGTCGACAGCAGTCATTTCACACACGCTTTCGGTCGTAGATCGGACGCGAACCCGTGCCGTAGCGCCGCAGCGCCCCGTCTGATCCGGACGCGTTCGGTCGAAGGAAAATCCAGTTCTGCCATGTAGAAAGGCGCCCGAAGATTTTGGACTCCATCGTCTCAGGGCCGACGAACCTGAGGTTCGCTTCCATGCCGGTGAGGGCGTCAGGAGAAAACGTGGAGCGTTCTTCGAGGGTCATGCGCACTTCGTCGTCCCAGTCCAGCTCGTCGAAAGCGAACGTGACAAGCCCGAGACTTGCGCATTCCTTGCCCGCCAGCGGCCGTCCGGTCAGCTCGACAACCGCCCGCAGTTCGTCGTCGTGACCCCAGTAGCGCGCCTGCAGGCGGGTCAGTCCGTTCCCCATCGGGAACTGCGTATGGTTCGCGGCAGTCAGCACGAGGCTGGGTGACGGCTGCGCACCCTCGCCGAGGGAATCTTCGAGGATGAGGCTGCGATCGGCAGCAAGGACGAGCTCGGCGAGGGTGCCGACGAAGCAGCTGCCCGGCTCGACGAGGGTGATCAGGGTGCGCGCAGAAGTGTCGAGGCGCTTGAAGGTGCGTTTCCAGTAGGCCCGGATTTCCCTTACAAGCCAGTGTCCGCTGTCGTTGTCCAAGGTATCTTCCACCGCAACGACGGCGGAGGGGTCTCCGCTCGAGTGGAAGACCCACGTGCCGATCCCCGGTTCGTTGAAGCGGAGATGCAGCACCGCATCGTCAAGCTCCCGGCAGAGCCGCAGGATCCAAGCGGAGTCGCCTGTCTCAAGGAGCAGTGTCGCGCACGACGGTTCCTCGTAGGCGGGCCCAAGGATACGAAAGTGTGCGACCGACAGGTTCCGATCGAGCTCGATCTTGAGAGACGAGTAGCTGATGAACGGACCATCAACGAGGCGTGACAAGGGGTGAAGCGTGACGCCGGGACCACCCGGGCGGTCCGAGCGCGCCGCCGCTTCCAACGCCCGCGTCCGGACCGTCTCCTCGAAGATCGAGGGAGCCGCGAGCACATCCACCAGGCCCCACGCAAGAGCCTGCTCGCCCTTGACTCCTTCGGCTCTGGTAGCGAAGACATCGGCCAGGTCTCGTCGGACTTGGCGTTTGTCGATCACCCTGGAAAGACCCCCAGTGCCTGGCAGCACCGCTAGAAGGGGCAGTTCGGGTAGCGACACAGCCGACGACCGGTCGTCGACGAGGATGATCTCCGCGCATGCGAGCGCCAACTCGTAACCCCCGCCGGCCGCTGTGCCATTTACGGCTGCTATCCAGGTCTGGTGCGAGACGTCCGTGGCGTCTTCGATGCCGAGACGTGTCTCGTTGGTGAACTTGCAGAAGTTGACCTTGTGTTCGTGGGTGGACCCGGCGAGCATCTGGATGTTTGCTCCTGCGCAAAACACCCGCTCCGGTCCGCCGGTCAACACGACAGCACCGACCTCGGGGTGCTCGAAGCGTAGGCGTTGCGTCATATCGTACAGTTCGACATCAACGCTTAGGTCGTAGGAGTTGAGCTTGAGTTCGTAGTCGTCGCTCAGCCCGCCGCCAGGAGCCACGTCGAGGGTCACTCTTGCAATGCCAGCTTCGATGTCCATGCGCCAGTGCCGGTATTGGTCCGTTCTTCGCCGGAAGTCAAGCGGACCAATCTGACGACCCTTGTTGGACATGGACCCTTTTCCCCTCCCTCGCTCCGGAAATGCTACAGTTATGGCGCATCGACGTCAAGTAAATGTCAAACACGCCTATATGGATATGCCATGGTCAAAAAGGTTTCATGGCCGACTCTGTGGGCGGTCGCCCGCCACTGCAACTAAACACCTGTCCGTCTCAGGCGGCGACGTGCCCGCAGACCACCAGGTTGAGCTATGGACTTGTCGATCGTCTCAGCCGACCCGGATCGGGGTGAGGAGGTGATGAATCCATCTTGGCGATATTCGATCTCACTCTTCAATTGTTCGTTGTCGGCGGCGAGCGCGTCGCGTTCGACGCGGGTCCTCTCTGCGGCTTTCCGCTCCCTTCGACGGCTGACGGCTCGGGCGCTTTGATGGCGCAACCCGGTCAAAAGCATGGCCAGTCCGAGCAGGATGACCGCTCCGGTGATGGCTCCGAGTATGAAGAGGGTGACGTCACTGTGGATGCCGAGACTGTTGCCGAAAATGGTGGGACTGACGATGTAGTGGCTTTGCCCGAAAATGACGTCGACACCGAAGACTATGGCGACGATCAGCAGAAGCAAACCTAGGACGACCATGATGAGCTCCTTTGGTGATGAGGACCACTAGCTGGATGTATTCCGTACGCCAAGAGTTAGAGTTCGGAGATCTAGCTCGTGTTCTTTGTCCTACCCGTGGGTTGACGTGGCCACACTTCGATCAGGAGGCTTTCTTTCCGAGAGCCCGAGCGATAATGGCGGTAATCTGTGGTTTGAGAGGCTTTTGTTAGCCTCTCATCCACCTCGACAGCGGCGCCATCGCGACTACGTCATCACCCATGATTGCAATGTCGTCCTACGGGCGGCACGCCGGCTTCTCAGATGGATGGTTCCCGAGCGCGGGGACGACTTGGGTTACCGGCTGATCGATCCGTGGCCTTTAGCGCAGGGCGGGCAGGAACTGGTCGTGCCGCAGAGCTATTGAGAACAGATCACCGCGCTCGGCCACTCTGGATACGATTGAACGCAGAGTAAAGCCGTCGGGTGAAAGTTCGGGATCGTCGAGCTCCTGCCAGTCGATTGGCGTAGACACCGGAGCACCGGCACCAGCGCGGGGACTGTACGGTGCGACAAGCGTTTTGTTGATGGCGTTCTGCGTGTAGTCGAGGCGCGCCAAGCCTCCACGCTCGTGGACCGG
>JAKAZH010000181.1 GCA_021815935.1 Actinomycetes bacterium | reverse complement strand
AGGACTGGAGATAGTTTTCGAGGTTGACGATGTGGACCTTGCCTATGCGGAGGCCAGTCCCAACGCTGAACCTTACGGTGGAACGATCGAACCACTCGCCGAGCGACCATGGGGGGCCAGGGACTTCCGTCTGATAGATCCAGACGGATACTACGTGCGGGTCACCTCCCGAACGGTTAACCAACTACCACCGGTCCCCGGCAAGGACGGCACAAGGAAACGCGACAGACGTGTTACCCGCCTGTCGGGAAGGGGATCTCGGTGAACCCCGCCGGGGGTGTAGGTGCGAGAGCACTCAAGTTCGATAGTGTCGGGGGAAGCCATTGATATGTCACCGTCCCGGTAGGCGTCGTCGTTTGGACTGGCAACCCCGAAGCTAGGTCGACCCAAAAAGTGCTGGAACTGCCGCCCGGCAGATTGATCTGAATCTCCCGGGTCGAATGTCCGTTGACGCCGACGATGCCCTTCACGACGGCTCGGCCGTTTTCCAGGTCGCTTTGGATCTGTCCGGCCAACGCTGCTCCAGGCGGCAGCCGCGTGGGTAAACTCGCGGGCGTCGCAGCGGCCGTCTCTTGGCGCGAGAAGGTTCCGGCCGCGAAGTCTATGAGAATCCGAGAGTACGTGGTGGTACCTCGACTCACCGTCTGGCGCGCGGCGAGCTCTTGAACGAGGCGACCGTTTCGGTCCCTGTTGATCCTCACGTTCGTCGAACCCAACGACATTATTTCGACGCTCCCGCGTGGGGTCGGACCTGAACTCTCAAAAATCATGCTGGTGTCAGCGCGGTACACAGCCGACACGAGGCGCGCTTCGATCCCCGCAACGCTCGGCGTAGCCGGCTGCCCGGCCACCTTGGCAGCTCCTGGCACACCCGACGGGGCGCCCTTGATAGATCGGCCCCCTCCCAGAGTGGCAAAAAGGCCGCCCACCCCGGCGACCGACGCCGCTGCCAGCGCCGCACCACCAACCAGGAAAAGTCGATGACGGCGCGACACCCGGTGACGCCGCACGACAACGGTCCCCCCGTCCGACGTTGGCGCACCAAACGCGGCCAGGCGAGCCCGCTCGAAAACGTCTGGAGACGGTGGCTCTACCACGCCGATAGCCCGCAGCACCTCTAGCTCATCAACCATCACGAAACTCCTTTGCGTATGCTCTGAGTCGACCCATCGATTCGCTCCCGCAGCACCACCCGAGCCCGGTGCAAGCGGCTGCGTGCTGTGCCCGGCGGGATCGCCAACACGACAGCCGCCTCGCCAGGCGTGAGCTGCTCCCACACCACCAGCAACAAAACGTCGCGCTCCTCATCGCTAAGCCCCCTCACCGCCGCCTTCACCGCTTCAGCACCATCAAGGCGGCCGTCTACCTCATCCCACGGGTCGAGCACCATCGGCGACGGCAGCGGACCTGAACCGCAGCGCCGCAAATACGCCCGCAGGACGTTACGGGCGATACCGAACAGCCACGGCCTCGCGTTTAAACACGACCGGTCATACCTGCCCTGCGCTCCCAACGCCGCCGCCCACACGTCCGCCAACAAATCCTCCGCCGCAGCCCGGCCGGCACGGCGAGCCAAGAAGGCGTGCACATCGCGCTCGTGACGCCCGATCAGAACTGCAAAAGCCCGCCGGTCCCCGCCCACCGACACACCGACCAGTTCCGCATCCGAAAGCACCACCAAGTCGGCCATCACCATGTACTTGTCTACCGCCCCTCCCAGCGTTCGCACGTCGTTGCACAGCAGCCACGACTTGGTCCGTCACCTGCCAAACCGTCAAGTCACCACGCCGGAAGTTGGGTCGATCCAGCCTCGGCCGTGGGGGTCCATCCAGCTCGGACGCCGAACACACCGATGCTGTCGCATAGAGGCTCGTCCCTCGATGGGCGAAGTAACCAAGAAGCGACGATCGGCGTGCGCCGAAGGTCACCGAGCGGGCTTCCCGGCAAATACCTTTCACTGGCTTTCTCCGCCGTGTTGCCTTTAGCTGACGGACCCTCGGGTTACAATCTGCCCGAGCGGTCGGCACGAGGGCCGAGTCTGTCATAGTTCTACGGGCATTCACAGCCCTCCAGCGCCGGTAGTAACGGTGAGTGTAGAGAATCACATGTTCGATACAGCTGCTCTCCGTGTCGTGCTAGCCCACGCTAGCCGCTCCACCCGCGGTTCGGCCTGCAGTCCTGCCTCCTGAAGCTATCTACTATCTAACCCGAGGCCGGTCGATGCGCCCGCGATGGGTCCTTGTCGATTGCCGCTAGGTAACGTGCCGCCGGGCTTGTTGTCGGATATCCTAGACCTAGCATTCCGCCAAGAAGTGGCGGCCCTGTTAGCAAAGAGGATCAACCACAGGGACGACCAAAGGCATTCTCAGTCGGCCGCTCGGCGTGTCGGTCCTACCGGTCAAGGTCTTCCTTCCCGACAGCCGACTCGCCAGCTACCGTCCCACGCCGATCGTAGGCCAGCCACATGGCCCGTCCGACGACTACGGCACGCCCAGCAGCTTGATCCACTGTCTCCGGCGCCCCTGTCTCCTAACCATGACGAGCGACATCGCATTCACCGACAGTCTGAGATGGCGGACTCTTCGTGTTCGCCACGCGCGATACTTTCTATGGTGGACACTTCCTTCTCGGCCGAGCGAATCCAAACGGCCTACGACGTCGCCGCTAAGGACTATCATGCAGCATTCGGGAATGATCTCGTCAACCTTTCCCTGGACAAAGGCATGCTCGGCGCATGTCGGGACGCCGCGGGCGCCGGCGTAATACTCGACGTGGGTTGTGGCACTGGAGCCGCCGGATCGTATCTGGCCAGCCTGGGCGGACGCGTTGTCGGCGTGGATTTGTCGCTCGGCATGCTCAAGGCCGGACCTTCGACCCACCCACTCTTCAAATGTCAAGGTGACATGCGACTGCTTCCGTTCCGTGAAGACACCTTCGCCGCGGCTGCAGCCTTCTACTCGATCCAACATGTGCCTCGAAGTCACTTGTCAATCGTCCTAGCTGAGATCAGACGGGTCCTGACGGTTGGCGGAGCGCTCCTCCTTGCTGCGCACCTCGGCGAAGGCGAGATCTACTCAGAGGAGTTCCTGGGTCACGCAATCCGCTCAACTGGCGGAACCTTATATCAACCTCAAGAGATCATCGACGAAATGACCTCCGCCGGGTTCTCCGTGGAACGAAGAGAGGTTCGTGGTCCCTTGGCCCACGAGCATCAATCGCAGCGGGTCTACCTTCTGGTCAAACTGATCGCCTCACACGGGATGGCAGCGAGGGCCGCACTAATATGAGTCACCAGTATCGATAGGGTCCCATCGAAACACGAAAGAGTGCAACAGGGCTGCCACCGCCCGCTGTATCGGTCTGTCCTGATCGAGCCGGTCCTCACTGCGCAGAGGGGGATTGCGTTCAAGGGCTCGCCCCCGATCACAGAAATCAGGATCCGTGCGGGATCGGCTACCTGAACGCCGAGCGAGAAGTTGGCTATGACTCTACAGTCAACGACCACAGCAGTTCGCACGCTTCCACGTCCGTTCCACGGCGCTCCCCGCGGCGACTGCGTTGGCAAGCGGCACATCAAGGCGCGCCGGTCGGTGCGCTCCCATGAGCGTACAGTGACGTCATGATTCCTTTCTCACCCGATCCGACTCCAGGTTATAGGAGACGAGGTGGTGATCGAGCTGGACGGCGGCCGCCAAGCACGACGGTGATGGCGTGGATGGTGCCGGTCGTGAAGCCGTCAGGAGGGTAAGAGTAGCTCGCTGCTGTCAGGGTTTCACAACGTGCTGCCATCCCGCCCCGTCGTCGAAGCGGATCGGGGCAGATCGACCGATCCGCCGTCGTCGACAACAAACGCGACGGCCCCAGACCTACGCTACGCCAGCAACAAACCTAGAAATCGTTATGTAAGGCTCAACTTGAACTTCGGTCGGCAACAGCTGCGCTCAGCACGTAATCGAGGGCCGACATGTCCATCAACGTCGTGATCTCCGGACCCAACACTCGAAGGCCATGGGTCAGGGCTGAGACGCTTACCGTCTCTATCACGTCGCTCCAGGCAAGCTGATCCGCCTGAATATTGTCGTCGGTGACGACGAAGATCGTCACCTCTGTAGGACGATTGGGATCGTTGCAAAGCACGCGAAGTTCTCGGACACCTTCGAGGAGACCGTCCGCTTCGCGGACCAGTTCGAACATCGGTGTCACCACCTGCTCCAGGCACGAGTCGGGCACGGCGGGCCGTGACCTTTGGGACCCCAGCTTGTCCGC
>JAKAZH010000180.1 GCA_021815935.1 Actinomycetes bacterium | reverse complement strand
GGGCGCAGCTGTCGCGGCTTGGCAAAAGTCCTCCTGGTGGATCCGCTTTACCGCACCGTCGGCTGACACCGAGCGGTCGTAGCGCTCGACGACGATGAGCTTGCGGCCCTCGACCTCAGTGGTGTCGACGGACGCCACTTCGAGACCGAGGTGTCTCGCTATGCGCATGCAGAAGGCTTCATTGGCCACAGAATCTGGGTACGCGGCTATCTCGGGCTTCAAGATGTGGGTGGATGGGGTGCCGTCGACGGGACGTCCCCACCTGCCGTCGGGCATACGAGTTAAGAGGAGTTTCTCCTGGACCCCGGCCAGCGAAATTCGGACTCGGCCTCCTGCACCTAAGGGGGCACTCCGAAGATTGGTGACCAATTCGGCGACGGTCTCGTCTGTCAGCGGCTCTGCCGACAGGGTGGTTGGCGGCGGCGGCGCCGGTTCCTCAGCTGGTTGGATCACGACCGCTCCGGCGCAGTCGCGGCCCAAGGCGCGAATCAGCCCGTAGGTGTCGTTTGGGCCGAGGTTGAAGTCCCGCGCGATCGTCCGGCGCGCCTCACCTTCAGGAAGGAGCCCGTCCAGATAGGTGCCGACAATGCCCTGCGGGTAACGCTCGGCCCGCACCGGTAACGCAATCGAGAGTAGTGGGGTGCCAGGCGCATATCGCTCCTGCGCCTCCACGGTGTAGGCGAGATGCGGGCGCCCTCGAACTTTATCCACGACGGCGACTCTCAGCCCGTAGAGCCAGACGTCCAGTTCGTCAGGCAACTACCAGTCCGCCTTGTCGATAGTCATCCTGACCCCGAGCTGTCGAAGAACCCGGAGCAGGCGCCGAACCTGTTCGGTCTCCTTGCCGCTCTCGAGGTTCGACAGGTACGTCCGGTTCAAACCGGTGCGCTCCGCGAGTTCAGCCTGAGACATCCCGGAGGCCTTACGATAGTGTCTGATGGCCGCCCCGAGCGACTCCGGGGTGTAGATGCGGTATGGATCGGGTGATGTCTGCATTTCCAGACATAATATCACTGTCCTGATTTCCGGACATTAACTATCTGTCCTGATTTCCGGACAGTCTCATCGGGCGCTTCGAGCACGCATGCTGGTCGATGGCTACGGACCAGATGCACGACGTTACCCCCACTCGGGCTTCGTCAGATTCAGAGAGATGCCAGGCAGAGCACGAACGGATGGGGGCGCACCGTCCGAGGATCTTTCGAGTACCTCAGTCCACCGAGCCGCGCGGGACGACCCATTGGTGGGCGACCCGAGTATCGGCAGTCGCGAGGATCTCGAAGTCGCTGTCGTAGTGGAGGACCGTCAGGCCATGATCGACAGCGGTGGCTGCGATGAGGAGATCCATGGGACCGACTGCGCGGAGGTGTCCGACTCGGGCCAGCGAAGCCTGCAACTCCAAGGCGATCACACCGATCTCATCGACGAGCGGAGCACGGCTGTAGGTCGCCTCTCGGTCGTCGCGAACGCTGAAGTACTCGGCGGGGCTCTGCGCCGAGAGGAGCACCTCGAGGTCGACCTGCGGGCACGACCACAGCAGGCCGGCGGCCAAAGCCGGGTCGAGTACAGCTGCGACGCTGGCCTCGTCCCAGCGGGCAAGCGCCGACTTGTCGGCGAGGTAGCCAACCGTCATCGTCTGAGCACGTCGGCCACGTCGTCGTCGAGGAGCCGCCGATAGAACCCGGCGTGCCCGCGCTCGATCTCAGCCACGACAGCGTCGGCTCGACGGGCAGCGGCGACGACCGCCTCGAGCGCCTGGCTTACCGTATCCTTCTTGGTCGCCGTCCCGAGCACGACCTTTGCGGCATGCAAGGCTTCCTCGTCAAGGTCCACCATCGTCTTGACCATATCTCTCGCCTCGCTGAAAAGTATATATCGGAGGCAGTCGAGAGGTGTACGTGCGGCGCCGCGTGGGCACCGCTCCCTGGTCTTGCTCGGTCACCGCCCGAGCGACCAGAGGTCCGAAGCGAAAGCGTACGCACCCGGCGTTCGGCGCGAAGTTAGGATTCCGCATTGGTGGGGACGACTGGCGTCGGCCGCCCGTCGCGCGGAGAGCGAAGGCCTGATTTCATCGCCAGCCAACGTCTCGAAGGCACGGGCCTGTCACATCGATAACCCCGCCGTCCGGGCGGGGAGCTTGACGTACGCACGCACAGTAAGGGCCTCGTCTTCCACGGGGAGATGAACAAGCGAGGTTGGGACCGCCACAGCCCTTGCAACCGCTCGGGAGTCGGACGGTGACATCATGGAGTCATGTCCAACGACCCGGCCGACATGGTGACGATCGACCCCGCGGTCAGTCACGGCAAGCCGTGCGTCAGGGGCACCCGGATCCTGGTGACCACCGTCCTCGACTCGCTGGCATCAGGAGACACCGAGGCGGCGATCATGGCCGAATATCCTTCGCTGACAACAGAAGGAATCCGGGGGGCCGTCGCCTACGGGTCGTGGCTGGCCCGCCAGGAGGTCCATCGGCTGGAGCCCTCCGGCCGTTGAGGCAACGATGAGGTTCGAGCTCGACGAGAACCTCCCCGACCGCGCCGCCCGCACCCTCGTCGTGGCCAGCCATGAGGCCGACACGGTCTGCGGCGAAAACCTCGCTGGACGGCCCGACGAGGTAGTGCTGCTGGACGTCCCAAGGGCTCATGGGACATGCGTCGGTCGTGCGAGCTGGTTCGGCTACGGTGAGGAGTGTCACACGGGTGCAGTAGCTTCGAACGTACGTTCGTAAGGGGTTGATGCCGTGTTGACCGAGAACCAGCTGTCGCTGCTCCCGGAGCTTTCTGAGTTGGCGACCGTCGCCTGCGGCCCAGGAACAGAGGTAGGCGAAGTCTTCACCCGCCAGTGGACCGTCGAGATGATTCTGGACCTCGTCGGCTATCGGGTCGAGGCCGACTTGGCATCGCTCGTGATTCTTGAGCCGGCGTGCGGAACCGGCGCTTTCCTCCTTCCGATCGTTGACCGCCTTCTTGCCTCCGCACGACACCACGGGCGAGACGTGGCGGAGTTGGCGGGAGCCGTGCGGGCATTCGAGATTTCTGGCCCCAATGCGGAACTGGCCCGCAAGGCGGTGGTGGCCCGCTTGGCCCAAGGGGGTGCGCTCGACGAAGTGGCCCGAGGCCTGGCGGCGGCCTGGATAGTGACCGGTGACTTCCTGCTGGCGGACGTGGAGCCGGCATCCGCCGACCTGGTGGTCGGGAACCCGCCGTACGTGCGGTTGGAGGGGGTACCCATCTCGCTGATGGACGTTTACCGGCGAGCGTGTCCGACGATGCGGGGTCGCAGCGACTTGTACGTTGGGTTTATCGAACGAGGCTTAGGGACGCTCCGCCCCGGCGGGCGCCTCGGCTTGATCTGCGCTGACCGGTGGATGCACAACCAGTACGGTGCCGGCCTGCGGCGGCTGGTGTCCCAGTCCTTCGCAATGGAGACAGTCGTGTCGATGCACGATGTAGATGCCTTCGAGGATGAGGTGTCGGCCTACCCGGCGGTGGTGGTGATCCGCAACGGCGAGCAGGGTCGAGCTGCGGTGGTGGACACGACCGCTCGGTTCTCGGCTGAGGACGCCCATCGCGTGGTGGAGTGGGTTAACAAGGGTCGCTCCGGACGGACTCGAAGTGAGTCCTTCGAGGCATCCCGACTCGGCGGGTGGTTCGACGGGAATCGGCTCTGGCCTACAGGCAGCCCACGGCAACTGGCCCTGCTAGCCGAGATTGAATCCCGCTGGCCGACGCTAGAGGACCCGGCGACCGGCACCCGGGTCGGTATAGGTGTGGCGACCGGCTGCGACGACGTGTTCATCACCAGCGACGCCGGCTTGGTCGAGGCCGACCGGCTGCTGCCCCTCCGGCGTGCGGGCGACATCGCCTCTGGGCAGCTTGGCTGGTCGGGCGCCTATCTGGTCAACCCCTGGGACGAGCGAGGCCTGGTCCGCCTGGCCGACTGGCCAAAGCTTGCCGGCTACCTGCGGGCCAACGAAGTTCGTCTGCGAGCTCGCCACGTCGGTACCCACCGGCCAGCGCAGTGGTACCGGACCATCGACCGGATCGATCCGACCCTGGTCGGTCGTAGCCGGTTGCTGCTCCCGGACATGAAAGCGTCTGCCCACCCAGTTCTTGACGACGGGCCCCCTTACCCTCACCACAACCTCTACCACGTGACCTCACAGCGGTGGGACCTCGAAGTGCTGGGCGGCCTGCTCCTCTCGGACGTGGCCAACCTGTTTGTCGGCGCCTACTGCGTCAAGATGCGCGGCGGCTGCTATCGGTTCCAGG
>JAKAZH010000179.1 GCA_021815935.1 Actinomycetes bacterium | reverse complement strand
CGCACGAACCTGGGCGACCTCGAAGTCGGCGACGCGGTGAACCTCGAGCTCCCCCTCGGTATCGGCGACGTGCTCGGAGGCCATCTCGTGCAGGGCCACGTCGACGGCGTCGGCCGGGTACTTGACCACGCCCCCGACCTTCGAGTAGCGCTGCCGGCGTCCTTGGCGCGCTACGTCGTGGAAAAAGGGTCGGTTACCGTCGACGGTGTCAGCCTGACGGTGGTCGCTGTCGACGACGACTCCTTCGCTGTCGCGGTAATACCCCATACCATGGGGGCCACCACGCTTGGGCGTCGAGTAGCCGGCGAACTTGTGAACCTGGAGGTTGACGTCATCGCCAAGTACGTTGAGCGCCTTCTGTCTGCAGGAGCGACTAGCCCGTACCTGTCGAGCACCCCGGACACGCCGGCCACGGGGAGCGGCGCAGGCGCAGGGGCGACAGGAAGTTCGTCTCGATGACCTTCGCTACTGTCGACGAGGCGGTCCAAGCGATCGCAGCGGGGCGGATGGTCGTCGTCGTGGACGACGAGGACCGCGAGAACGAGGGTGACCTGATCGTCGCAGCGGAGCACGCTACGCCCGAGGTGATGGGCTTCTTCGTGCGCTACACCTCCGGCCTTATCTGTGCTGCGGTTACCAACCATCGGGCCGACGAGCTGGACCTTCCTTTGATGGTCGAACGCAACACCGAGAGCCAGAGGACTGCTTTCACAGTGACGGTGGACTTGCGCATCGGCACGACAACTGGCATCTCTGCTCAGGATCGCTCGGCGACCGCAAAAGCGCTTGTCAAGCCGGGGACTACACCCGACGACCTGCTACGCCCCGGCCACCTTCACGTGCTTCGCGCCCGCGACGGCGGAGTTCTCAAGCGTGCGGGTCACACGGAGGCCGCCGTCGACCTGGCGAGGCTGGCCGGGCTTTCGCCCGCGGGCGTGCTCTGCGAGATCGTCACCGAGGACGGTATGGGGATGGCCCGGCGGCCCGAACTGGAGCAGTTCGCAGTTCGACACGACCTTCCGATGCTCACCATCGCAGACTTGATCCGCTACCGCCGGCGTACCGAACGACTGGTCGTCCGCACAGCGGATGCGAGGCTGCCGACTTCATACGGCGAGTTTCGCTGTCTCGCCTACACGAGCGTCCTCGACGGCGAGACCCACTTGGCATTCGTCATGGGGGAGCCTCAAGAAGGAGAAAACGTCCTCGTCAGGGTGCATAGCGAGTGCCTCACTGGCGACGTATTCGGATCGATGCGCTGCGACTGTGGGGCGCAGCTGCACGGTGCGATGAAGCGCATCGCAGCGCAAGGCCTCGGCGTCGTAGTCTACCTGCGAGGCCACGAAGGCAGGGGTATCGGTATCTCGCACAAACTCCGCGCGTACGAGCTCCAAGACGGAGGGCTCGACACGGTCGACGCGAACGTGGAGCTCGGCCTTCCGGTGGACAGTCGCGAATACGGGATCGGGGCGCAGATACTCGTCGACCTCGGGGTAACCACGATGCGCCTGATGACGAACAACCCTGCCAAACGCGGCGGACTCGAAGGGTACGGGCTTCAGATCGTGGAGAGGGTGCCGATTCACACAGAACCGAACGACGAGAACATCCGCTACCTGCGCACCAAGCGTGATCGTCTCGGGCACATCTTCGACGAGGAAGCCGGCCTGTGAACCCTTCGCAGGGAGGCGAGTAGCTGGTGCTGCGACTTGTCCTTCCGAAAGGGTCGCTGGAACGGGCGACGCTGGAACTTTTTTCCGACGCGGATCTTGGCGTGAACCGACGCTCCGACGTGGACTACAAAGCGGTGATCGACGATCCCCGCATCGACGACGTCCGCATCCTGCGTCCCCAGGAGATCCCGCTCTACGTGGCGGAAGGGCTCTTCGACCTCGGCATAACCGGGCGGGACTGGATCGAGGAGACGTCGAGCGACGTCGTATCGCTCGGCCAGCTTCGCTACAGCAAAGCTACGACGCAGCCGATCCGGGTCGTTCTCGCAGTAGCCGACGGTTCCCCAGTCAGGGAGGTATCCGACCTTCCGCCAGGCACGAGGGTGTCCACCGAGTACCCCGAGCTGACTAGGCGTTACCTCAAGGCTCACGGTGTCGACGCCGAAGTCCGCCTCTCGCACGGGGCGACAGAAGCGAAGATCCCTGACGTGGCGGACGCAGTAGTGGAGATTACCGAGACCGGCCGCGCTCTGCGATCAGCCGGACTGCGGGTAGTCGCGACGATCCTCGAGTCCTACACCGAGCTCGTCGCGAACCCAGCCTCGTTCGCCGACGACGACAAGCGCCATGCTATGGAGCAGATCCGCAGCCTCCTCGAAGGGACCCTTATCGCCAGGACGCGGGTCCTGGTAAAGCTCAACGTAGAGCCGGAGGCGCTGGACGGTGTGATCGGCCTGCTCCCGGCGATGAAGTCCCCGACCGTGTCGAAGCTCTTCGGAGAGGACGGTTTCGCTGTCGAGGCGGTAGTTCCCAAGCACACGATCAACACGCTGATCCCCAACCTCAAGGACTTAGGCGCTACCGACATCATCGAGCTGCCGATCGCCAAGATCGTCCCGTGACCGGCGTCGAAGCTGTTAGTCACCCATGACCCCGAGCGTACAGACGGGGACCGTCGTGTCCTTTGACGAGCGCGTCGGGCTGGGCACGGTCGAAGTCGCAGGGCAGGGCTCGTATCGGTTCCACTGCACGCAGATCGCAGACGGGTCACGCTCGGTCGACGAGGGGACCAAGGTGACTTTCGTCCTGGTGGCCCGCCACGGCGGTGTCTGGGAAGCGGCCGAACTGCAGAGCGTCTAGCCGGCGGGGGAGTCGGCGGCTCCGCCGGTGCGCGTAGCTGGGTCTCCGTGGCGTGCGGCGAGTTGCACGTAAGCCATACGCAGCTCGCTCAGGATCTCCCCGAGCTGGGCCGCGGGCGGTCCCAAGCGAGATCCGAGGCCCTCTACGAGGCAGCCGAGTGCGTCGATGCACAGCCGTGCCTCTGAGAGGCGGGGCGGGTTCGAGGAGAGGTGCAGCCCGGCGAGCTCGCACATCATGAAAGCGTTGTTGGCGATCATTACCTCGGGTGGGGTGGCAGCAAGGCGGTCTCTCAGCTCTCGGATCTCCGCCTCGTCGGGTTCAACGTCAGCGAAGTCGGCTTGAGGCGCAGGGGTTCTCGCCTCGGCCTGTGGCCGTTCGGGGCGTGCTGTCGGCCTCGGAATCGGGCGCTCCCCGCTAGGTGTCCAAAGAGTGCTCATTTCCGGTAGCCTAATGGCGAGAGAAGTTAGTGCAGAGAGAGGGACCCTCCGGTTTGCATCGGTCGAGCGTATTTCCAGGCTTCCTGGGGCTATTCTTGCGAAGTGATAGCCAACAAAGTGAGACAAGTGCCGCTTTCTGATCTATGCTACGGCGTCGCTGCGGCGTCGCCAAGGCTTCCTTAGACCAGGAGAGATGTCGCATAGCCCCTTCGACTGACCTTAACGAGCACCGGACCAACGATCGAATAAGGGCGCGTGAAGTCCGCCTAATCGGTCCAGACGGCGCCCAGCTGGGGGTAAAACCGCTTCCCGAGGCATTGAGCATCGCACGGAAGCTGGACCTCGACCTCGTTGAAGTGGCTTCCGAGGCGAGCCCGCCCGTATGCCGGATCATGGACTTCAACCGCTTCAAGTACGAGACGGCGCAGCGCGCCAAGGAGTCGAAGCGCAAGTCCACTAGCGCCGGGATCAAAGAGATGAAGTACCGCCCGAAGATCGGCGTCGGCGACTTCGACACGAAGACCCGGCAAGTGGCGAGGTTCCTCGGCGAAGGCCACAAGGTGAAGATCACGATCATGTTCCGTGGTCGTGAGATGAGCCACCCGGAGCTGGGCAAGAAGATCCTGGACCAGGTGGCCGAGCAGGTCGGGTCCGTCGCGAAGGTGGAGGCCGCACCGAAGCTCGACGGACGCAACATGATCATGGTTCTTGCTCCTGACCGTCGGCCTCAGGCCCGTAAGCCGGCGACCACCGCCGACGTAACCGGCCCGCCGGCGGAATCACCCGCCGCTCCCGAGGCTTCAGGCGCCCCCGATACGCCCGAAGTACCCGAAGTACCCGAAGTACCCGAAGTACCCGAAGTATTCGAGTTGGCAGCGGCTTCGGACCCGGTGCCAGCGGCGTCCGGCGCCTATACCGGTCACTCCGACGTGCTCGACCCCGTCCAGAGCAGGTAGAGTTCTCAGCCGACCTAGGGAGTTGTTGCTCAGATGCCGAAAATGAAAACCGACCGTGGCGCCGCGAAGCGCTTCAAGGTCACCGGAACCGGGAAGATAAGACGCCG
>JAKAZH010000178.1 GCA_021815935.1 Actinomycetes bacterium | reverse complement strand
TCGGGTACCCGGTCATGCCGGCCGCCCACGCCTCGAAGCGCTCGTCGGCGTCTGGGCCCTCGTCGACCTCCAGCTTCGACCATTCCTGGCGGTAGGGGTGGTCCCGGGCGTCGGGGCGTTGCCAGAGGACATCTGCATAGAACTCCCTCCAGCAGAGCTCCTTCTCGAAGACCTCGCCTCCCTTGCTGGTCGCGTCGAGACGGCAGAGGATCTGGCGGGGATGCAGGCAACCGAAGCGAAGGTATGCAGACAGCCGCGACGTGCCGTCCTCGCCGGGCAGGTCCCGACGGTCCCGGTAGTCGGCGACATTCGCTGCGAGGAAAGCTTCGAGGCGTTCGCGCGCAGCGTGCTCCCCGGGGGTGGTATACGTCGGAGCGAAGTCCGCAACCCTCGGCACGTGGGTGTCGTCGCTTATGCCGAACCGGGTGACCTTTGCCAAGTCCGCGTTCGAGGGGGATTCGATTGGGAGGTCCCAGCCATGCGAGCGCCATGCTTTCCAGAAGGGCGTGAAGACCTGGAACGGACCGCCGCTTGCAGTTACCAGCTCGCCGGGCGCTACCGCGTACGGCGTGCCTACGAACCGCAGATCAACTCGATTGCGGGCGAGCGCAGCACGGGTGTTCGCGTCGCGGCGGCTTCCGTACGGACCGAAGTCCTCGGTGGCGTAGACAGTTTCGGCGCCAACCTGCGCGGCGAGCGCCGCTAGGACCTCCGAGGGTCGACCGTAGAGTTGCACGATCCCTGCGCCCGATCGGCGCCGGAGCTCGTCGTCGAGGGATCCGAGGCACCCGGACAGAAATGCCAAGCGCGCCGTGCCGCTCCCTGAGATCAGCGCGGGGTCCCACACGTATGCGACGACTACGTTCGCGAAGGCGTCAAGCGCTGCGCGGAGGGCGGGGTGGTCGGCGAGGCGAATGTCGCGGCGCATCCATACGAGCGCCGTCGGCGAACTGCTCTCCCGGCTCCGACCTCCTGCGACTGGGTGCTCGGGTGCCGGCGGGCCGTCGAGTTGAGATTTGGTCATATCCAAACCCGGTTCTAGCATCGAAGACACTGCAATGGGTACGCCACTGACTGCTCGAAGTGCCCGGCGCGAGCGGGCTGCGGTCATCGGGTCGGGAGTGGCGGGCCTGACCGCCGCCTACCTGCTTCAGCGGCGCTTCGACGTGTCGCTGATCGAGGCGGACGACCGCCTGGGCGGCCACGCCCACACCCGCACGGTTTCGACGCCGGACGCGGGCGACATCCAGGTGGACAGCGGCTTCATCGTGCACAACCGTGTGACCTATCCGAACCTCGTCCGCCTCTTCGACGAGCTCGGAGTGAAGACACAACCCACCGACATGAGCATGTCGGTGCGCTGCGACGGCTGCGGACTTGAGTACGCAGGCGCGATCGGTCTTCGTGGGGTCTTCGCCCGGCGGAGGTCCATCGTCGACCGGAACTTCCTGTGGATGCTGCTGGAAGTGAACCGGTTCCATCGCGCCGCCCGCAAGGCGGTCGCAGTGCTCGCAGATCGCGACTCCCAGGCGTGGAACGAGACGCTCGGCGAGTTCCTCGCGTCCAAGGGTTTCTCCGAATATTTCCGCAACCATTTCATGGTGCCGGTCGTGTCAGCCGTCTGGTCCGTCGCCCCCGAGACGGCACTCGACTACCCCGCGGGGTACCTTTTTTCATTCCTCGCGAACCATGGCATGCTCTCGGTTCGGGGATCCCACCAGTGGTACACCGTCGTCGGGGGTTCGAAGACCTACGTTGACGCCACGGTGGCGAAACTCTCCGAGGTGCGCCTTTCGACCCGGGTCATGTCCGTCGCCCGAGTCACGAAAGGTGGCGCCGAGAGCCCGACGATGGCCATTGTCACCGACAGGGGCGGAACCGAGCACTTCGACAAGGTGGTCGTAGCGACCCACCCCGACCAGGCGCTGCGGGTGCTCACCGAGCCCACCGACGCCGAGCGCAGCACTCTCGAGGCGTTCACCTACTCGCGAAACGAGGTCGCCCTGCACAGGGACGATCGTGTCCTACCAAGGCGACCGGGGGCTCGCGCTTCGTGGAATTATCTGCTGCCCGCCTGCCGTCCCGAAGCGGGCCGCGCTCTTGTCTCCTACGACATGAACCGCCTTGCCTGCCTACCTGGCACGGACCCGCACATTGTGACGCTCAACTGCGACGAGCGGATCGCCGCCGACCGGGTGATCGAGAGAATGCTCTACGAGCACCCGATTTTCACGCCGAGGTCGGTGCGCGCTCAACGCCTGCTGCCGGGCCTCAACGACGGCACGCTCGCCTTCGCAGGCGCTTATCACGGGTGGGGTTTCCACGAGGACGGGTGCCTGGCGGGGGTCAATGCCGCCTCGTCTCTGGGGGTGGATTGGTGAAGCTGGATCTTCACGGCGGGGGAGTCCCGGTGCCGTGGCGGGTCGACGGGGAAGCGCGACCCCTAGACGCACCCTGGCTTTACGACGTCGAGGTCGGCCACAGCCGCCGCTCCCCGGTCCGCAACGACTTCACCTACCGGAGCTACATGTGGCTG
The DNA here is from genome assembly GCA_021815935.1 of Actinomycetes bacterium. Next base: position 1,778 of record JAKAZH010000178.1, on the reverse strand, counting down.
TTCGACGTTTCGAAGCCGCCCGAGCTCCCGCCCGTCATTCAACCGTTCGCACGCTACCGCGAACGTGACCACCTCGACGTGGCGGCGCGGCTGGCCGACAAGGGGATCGAGGCTTCCAGGCTGCTCGTGTTGACCAACCTGGCGGTCGCCGGTTACGTGTTCAACCCGATCAGCGTCTACTGGGCTTACCGCACCGACGGGTCGTTGTCGGCGCGGGTTGCTGAAGTGCACAACACATACGGACAACGGCACTGCTACGTACTCGAAGCGGATGAATCCCCGACAAACGTTGCGCAGGTAAGAAAAGAGATGACCGTGTCGCCCTTCTACCCAATCGACGGCAGTTACCGGATCGCCGTATCGGACCCGGGGGAACACCTGAAAGTGTCGGTGACCCTCGAGCGCAAGGACGAACCGGCCTTTCGGGCATGGATGTCCGCACGGCGGATACCGGCCTCGGGAGCCAACTTGGCACGACTCGTGGCCCGGTACCCGCTGGCGCCGCTTCGCGCGAGGGCGCTCATCCAGTGGCAGGGAATCAAACTATGGACCAAGGGAGTGAGCGTTTTGCACAACGACAAGGCGGACAGCAAATGAGCCTTCTCGACGTACACAGATCCCAGAGCATGCAAGCAGTGAAACCCCAGACGGACGTCGACTATCGCCGCTGGCCGGCGTTGCGCACGCCCAGGGTCGCTCCACTTCGGGCGACGATCGCCGAGTCGCTGCTGCGCAGAGCCGCGGTGCGCACCGGGATAGCGGTGGTCCTGGCGGACGGGACGCAGTTCGGATGCCAAGGGGGTCCGGTGATGGAGGTCCTGCGGCCGCGGCAGTTCTTCGACCGGCTCGGCAGGGACGGAAAGATCGGATTCGGCGAAGGTTACATGGCTGGCGACTGGCGCTCGTCTGACCTTGCCGGCGTTTTGAGTGCCATGGCGTCGCACATGCGGACGCTGATACCGCCCCGGCTGCAGTGGATCCGCCGCTTCTACGAGCCGGCCCTGCCCGAGGAGGAGGACAACGACCCGACTGGGGCCCGACGCAACATCGCAAGGCACTATGACCTGTCAAACGAGCTCTTCTCGCTGTTCCTCGACCCGTCCATGACCTACTCGTCGGCGCTTTACTCCCGGCCTGAAGAGCCGTTGGAGGAGGCGCAGGCAAGGAAGATCGACCGTCTCCTCGACGACACCCGAATCCGTGCCGGCAGCCGGGTCCTAGAAATCGGTACCGGCTGGGGTGAACTGTCGATGAGGGCCGCGAAGCGGGGTGCACACGTGACGAGTCTGACTCTTTCGGTCGAGCAAGCCGCCTTGGCGCGCAGACGGATCGCGGGTCAAGGGTTGTCGCACCTGATCGACGTGCGTATCGAGGACTACCGAAGCGCCATGGGAACATTCGATGCTGTCGTGAGCGTCGAGATGGTCGAAGCAGTCGGGGAGCGCTGGTGGCCCACCTACTTCTCGACCCTGGAGGCTCGCCTGGCCCCGGGCGGGCGGATCGGTCTGCAGTCGATCCTCATGCGCCACGACGGGTTCGTAGCCGCCCGGAACTCCTGGACGTGGATCCACAAGTACATCTTTCCCGGTGGGATCATTCCCTCGATGGAGGCGATCGAGACCACGATCCGTTCGCACACCCGGCTGAAGGTGCTCCAGCGACATCATTTCGGTCACTCTTACGCGGAGACTCTCGCCGAGTGGCGGCGGAAATTCGTCGACGAGGAGCAGGCGGTCGACCGGCTCGGATTCGACGGTACGTTCAGACGGATGTGGGAG
>JAKAZH010000177.1 GCA_021815935.1 Actinomycetes bacterium | reverse complement strand
GGACAGCGCGACGTAGGGCGGCTAGTTGCACGTGTCGCAGGAGCGGTCGGCTTGTGGAGTGCCCCGCGCCCGTTTGGTTGTGACAATCTCATGGTCGCGATCCGAGGCGGTAAGTCCGTTGCGGTCACGGCTTCGCACACAGGGTGATCCCTCAAATGACACCGACGAGAGGGCCGATCCGACGGGAAGCAGCGACGCTGGGGGCAGCCGGTCTGGTTGCGGCGTTCAGCGGGTTGGCCGTGTACGCCGTGGGCCGCAAAGTCCTCGCACCGCCTGACCTCGCCGAGCCCGGTACGTGGGAGCGATGGTTCGTCAAGGTTGGACCGGTCGTAGCGGTCTTCAGCGTCGGCCGGGTCCTGCTTCTTGCGTTGTCAGCGCTGTGGGCATTGACTGCCGTGTCCTTGGCCTGCGCGAGTCTCGGTGGACCCGGCAAGCGGGTGGCACTCCTCCTGGTCGGACTTCTCCACCGGCTCCGCTTGCCCGGCGGAGCGAAGATGCTCGCGCTGACAGTCGGTTTGTCAGTTTCGGCAGCGTCGCTCGGCGCGTGCGGAGCGGCCGGATCGCCGTCCTATATCGGCTCTCCGGCGCCTGTCCTCGTCAACCCCGCCGGCGGCCCGGCTTCGCCCGTGCCAAGTCCCGCATCGACGGTTACCTCCCCATCTTCCCGGGCGGCGCCAACGCGAAGTTCGGCTAGCGCGCCGGTGCCACGTCCAGCAAACCAAGCGAACCCAGTCGCCCCGCCGGCAACACCGACCCCAGCTCCCACGACCGGCGGCCTTTGGGTTGTCCGCCCGGGGGACGATCTGTGGTCGATCGCAGCGCAGACGATGCAACTCCGCCTCGGCAGGCAGCCGGACAGGGCAGAGATAGCCAGCTACTGGCTTGCGATGATCGCGGCCAATCGCAACCGTCTCCCTCACCCCGACGACCCGAGCCTGCTCTATCCCGGGGATCTGATCGAGCTGCCTGCGAGCTGAGGTCGGCTCCCGTCGCCGTCTCCGTCTCCGTCGCCGTCGCCGTCGCCATCGACGAGGCGAAGTGCAACTTCGTTGGCGAGAAGCCTTCCTTTCGGTGTCAGTGACACCCGCCCAGGTCCGCTTCGCTCCACTAGCGATGCCAGTACAGGATCGTCCGCCCAACCAGGCAAATGGACTTCGGATACGCCCGACGCCGTTCTGATGCCGAGCACGAGGGCTTCCATCCGCCGCTGTGCAGGGTCCAGGTGCTCGCCAGAAGCTTCCCCGTCTCCCCCCGAGTCGATTAGGTTCACGTAGCGCTCGGGGGTCCTCACGTTCCACCAACGCCTCGCTGTTCCTGAGTCGACGTCCACCCGGTGGGAGTGGGCCGAACAACCGACGCCCAAGTACTCCCCCTGCTGCCAGTAGAGCTGGTTGTGCCTGCAGGCCGCTCCCGGCTTCGCCCAATTGGATATCTCGTACCATTGCAGCCCGCCATCTCGAAGTCGGCGCTCGGCGAGCAGGTATTTGTCAGCCTGGTCGTCAGGATCAGGGTGACGGCTGGAGTCGCGGGCCAAGGGGGTTGCCGGCTCGACGGTCAAAGAGTAGGCGCTCACATGAACCGGCGCCGGCTCCAACGCCAGCACGGCATCGAGTGTCGCCGCCCAGTCCGACAGCGACTCGCCCGCAGCGCCGATGATCAAATCGACGTTGATCGCGTCAGCGAACCCCGCTTCCCCCGCAGCCGAAAGGGCCATGCGTACCGAGTCAGGGCCGTGACGCCTGCCGAGAGAGGCAAGCACGTGAGGCTGCATCGACTGCACGCCGAACGACAAGCGGGTCACTCCCGCCCACTTGTAGGAGGAGAGCTTTGCGAGATCGGCGCTTTCTGGGTTGCATTCCACCGTCACTTCTGCGTCCGGCGAAAGCGGGATCGACGCCAGAATGGACTCGAGCAGCCCTGCATCCAGGAGCGACGGGGTACCCCCGCCGAAGAACACAGACGAGGCAGGGCGACCGTTGTCGAGCAGCCGCGTAGCCGCCGTCTTGCAGGCCTCGGTGTAGGCGCTCATGAGGTGGCCTTTGTCGGTCCATGTCGCAAAAGCGCAGTAATCGCAACGTGACGCACAAAAAGGTATGTGCACGTACACGCCGAAAGGCTCCGGGCCGTCGGGATTCGGATCTACCAACACGGCCAAGGCTCCGCTAGTCCCCGAGGCGATGGCTGACGAGACCGGCGCGCAACGACCCGAGAAGGACACCGGCCGCAACCGCCGCTGTCTCGGTACGCAACACGGCTTCACCGAGACCTACCTGGGACCGTGCTTCTGCCAACTCCTGCGGGGTCCAGCCACCCTCGGGACCGACGAGGACTGTGTGGACACCCCGACAAATGCCGGGCGCACCCGGCTGCGCCAACGCCAGTCCGCCATCCGCAGCGTCGACGAGCAAGCTTCTCCACCCGTCGAGCACGTCGATGTGCGGAAGCCAGCACTGACGGCTCTGCATCACAGCCGAACGCGCGACCCTGCGGAGGCGTTCCACGTGGGGTGCCGAACGGTCCGCCTGCCAGCGCACCACCGTCCGATGGGTCGGAAACAGCACGACCCGGTCGACTCCGAGCTCAGTCAGCTTCTGGACAGCCCAATCGGGCCGGTCCCCTTTGACCGGGGCGAAACCGACGGTAAGAGTAGGGGTTCTGGGCGCTTCATGCGCGACCGGTCCGTCGGGACGAAGGACGCCGCTTCCTTGGTAGACGCAGGGTAGGTACCCGCCTCGACCATCGGTTGCCCCCACCGCCTCGCCACGGTGAAGCCGTAGGACCTTGTCGAGATGGTGGGCGTCCGCGGGATCAAGTTTCGGATCGTCGAGATCGGAGACGATCACATGGGCACTCGGCGCCGCCAGGCGGGAGGCTACTTGAACGCTCCCCGAAGCTTCGACATCAACCCGCCTTCAGGCGCTGCCACATCCTCACCTCGCAGCTCGGCAAACCGCCGGATCAGGTCCTCCTGCTCCTTCGACAGGTCGTCCGGCGTGTCGACCACCAAGGTCACCACCAGGTCGCCGCGGCCACGGCCGCCCAAGTTCGGGACGCCGCGGCCCCGCAGGCGGATCTCCTTGCCTCCCTGCGATCCCGCGGGTATCTCCAGCTCTTCGCTGCCGTCGAGAGTGTCGAATGAGACGGTGGCACCGAGCGCCGCCTGACTCATCGCCACGTGGAGCGCCGCGTGGAGCTGCGGCCCCTGGCGCATGAACGTCGGATGCGGCCTCACCCTCAGATGCACGTAAAGGTCGCCGGGCGGTCCGCCCCTCAACCCGCCTGCCCCCCTTCCGGGAAGCCGCAGGGTTGCGCCGTCATCGACGCCGGCAGGTACGTCCACGACGAAGCTGTGCTCCTCACGGCGGCGACCCTCCCCCCGACAATCCGGGCATGGCGAAGTGATCTCCTCGCCGGTGCCCCCGCAGCGCGTGCACGGCGACGCGGTGACCATCTGGCCGAGGATCGACTGGCGGACCTTGCGAACCTCGCCTGCCCCCTGACATACGCTGCAGCGGATCGGCGTCGTACCGGGGCGAGCACCGGAACCGGAGCACGTGGCGCACGATTGGGGGAGCCTCACCGTGAGCTCGTGCTGAACCCCGAACACCGCTCCGGCGAAGTCGATCGCGACCGTGGCTTCCGCGTCCTCGCCTTTGCGCGGTCCGCTGCGGGACCTCTGGGCGCCACCCGGCCCGCCGCCGGAACCGAAGAAGGCGTCGAAAAGATCGCCGAAACCCGCTCCGAACCCGCCGAAAGGATCTGCGCCCCCGCCCGCCCCACGCTGGCTGGACCCGAACATGTCGTACTGCCTGCGCCGCTCGGGGTCGCGTAGTGTCTCATACGCAAGGTTCACGACCTTGAAGCGTTCCTCCGTAGAAGGATCATCGCGGTTCGCGTCCGGGTGCAACTCGCGCGCGAGCCGGAGGTAGGCCCTCTTGATTTCGTCTTCGGAGGCGTTCCGTGAGACGCCGAGAATTTCGTAGAAGTCGTCGGGTGCAACCGCCGGCAAGAGTCTGTTACCTTTCCTCGGAGCCTTTGCTCAATGCCTGGCTTAGCCGCTTGCTCACCACGCCAACAGCGGCGAGCGTCTGTTCGTAGTGCATTCTCGTCGGGCCAAGTATCCCCACTGTACCGGCCCGCTCGCCCTCAATGCGGTACGGAGCTACGACGATGGAGCAGTCCGCTAGCGGGACGACGCCGTGCTCGGCACCGATCGCGACCGTGAGGCCGCTGTCGAGCACGTCCTTGATGAGGCTTACGAGCACGTACTGCTGCTCCAAGGTGTCGAGAACTCGACGGATGGTACCGACTGCATCGAATGCAGCCGCGACATGAGACGCGCCACCGACGAAGACCTGCGGCATGTGGGAAGTTCCGCCGTTCTCGCCGTAAAGCGCTCTCAGGGAAGCCTCCGCC
>JAKAZH010000176.1 GCA_021815935.1 Actinomycetes bacterium | reverse complement strand
CGTCCGACTACACGGGCTCCTGAGGGACCAGTAGGGTCCCCCTTACAGCTCGTCCTTCAGCCGGGCGGCGACGGCATCCAATCCCGCCGCCCGGCTGGCCTTTACCAGAACCGCTACTTCCCGCCCGCCCCCGCCTACAGCGCCGAGGAGCTCTGAACACTCCTCCACCGGCTTCTCGCCGTAGTCGGTTGTTCCGATCGCAACCAGATCGATTCCCAGGTCGGCTGCCATCAACGCGATCTTGCGGTGCTCGGACAAGGTCGAATCTCCCAGCTCCGCCATCGCTCCGAGCACCGCTACCCGACGGCGGGCCGGAACGGCTTTCAAGGCCCTGAGGGCAGCAGCCATCGAGGCAGGGTTTGCGTTGTAGGAGTCGTCTATCAGGGTCGCTCCGGACCTGGTTCGGTGGACTTCCATGCGCAGCGGCGAGATGGGCGCTTCGCGTAGCGCTCCGACTGCAGCAATCATGTCCACACCGACGACACCCGCGACGCTTAGTGCGGCCAAGGCGTTTGCTACCTGGTGCAGTCCGCGAGCTTCGAGGCGCACTAGCGCAGAGCCCCAAGGTGAGCGCAAGTTGAACGTGGGCCGCAGTTCCTCGTCCAGCGAGATGTTCTCCGCTACGACATCGGCACTGCCTCGGCCTGCGGCGTCAGGTGAGACGCTGTAGATGACCGCCCGGGCTTGCCCTCGCGATTGCATCCGCCTGACGCGGCTGTCGTCGCCGTTGAGTATCGCTGTCCCACCTTTAGGAAGAGCCTCGACAAGCTCACCCTTGGCGCGGGCCACGCCGTCGAGGTCGCCGAGCATCTCGATGTGAGCTTCCGCCACTGCAGTCACGACACCGATGTCGGGCCGGGCGAGGTCGCACAAGCGAGCTATGTGGCCGTGCCCTCTCGCTCCCATTTCGAGCACTGCTACCTCGCAGCTGTCGGGTGCGTTCGCGAGTGTCAGGGGCAAGCCGAGCTCGTTGTTGTACGAACGTGGGCTCGCTACGACCGTCTTAGCTGGCGCTAACGCAGCGGCGGCGAGATCCTTGGTGGACGTCTTGCCGACGGAGCCTGTGACGCCGACCACCGGCCCTGCAAGGCGCCCCCGCGCTGAACAGCCAATCGACCACAGTCCCGCATCAGTGTCGGCCACCTCTATGACCGCTGTAGCATTTCGCAGGGACGACGGCGTCCTTCCCCGCTCGACCATGACCACCGGCGCTCCGGCAAGGAACGCAGCGTCGAGATAGTCGTGACCGTCCCTCTCCGCTTTCAGCGCTACGAAAAGCTGGCCAGCTCGAAGGCTACGCGTGTCGATCGACACGCCGGAGATGTGGGGCACGTCGATCGACCCGCCGGCAGTCTCGGCTCCCTGGGGCTGCCCGTCGCGCTCAGCCTGGAAGGTGATCTGCCCGTCGACTAGGGCCGCCAGCTCGCTAAGTGTCCAGATCATCGCCCTCGATCATGGCAGCTGCAACTACCCTGTGGGACAATGACAGACACGGGTTGTCTCCTTCTCCCCTCCTTTCTCGGGGCGGTCGGGTGAAGACGCGTCTGCGGATACTCTACGGAGGTCACTCCGCCGAGCACGAAGTCTCGTGTGTATCCGCGCTCAACGTCATCAGGACCGTCGACCGCCAACGCTATGAGCTACGGGTCGTGGGGATTACGACGAGCGGGGCCTGGTGTGACACCACCGCTGCGGCCCTCGACGCAGCGGCCTCCGACGTGGAGGCGCTCCCCTCCCCGGATGTGCTGTGGGAGGCAAATCGAAGCGTCGTCCCTTTGTCTTCGCGCTCGAAACGCGCCGTGCTCGACTTCTCTCTTGCAGAGCAGGGCACGGACTTCATGACCGAGTGGCAGGCCGAAGGAGCGGCTTCGTCGACACAGAGCGAATCGCCTGAAGCACCGACCGTCGTGCTGCCGCTGCTTCATGGACCGATGGGCGAGGACGGGACCGTTCAAGGGCTCCTTGAGCTCGCCGGAGTCGCCTACTGCGGGTCCGGAGTCGCCGGGTCGGCGGCCGCGATGGACAAAGGGCTCGCCAAGTCCCTACTAAAGGCGGCCGGACTTCCCCAGGCGCGATATATCTACCTACGCGAGCAGCAGACCGGCGACTCGACGCCTGGCGAGGTCGAAGCGACGCTCGGCTGGCCCGTGTTTGTGAAGCCCGCCAATATGGGGTCGTCGATCGGAATCAGCAAGGTCATGGGTGGCGACGCTCTGCAGACGGCACTGACCCTCGCGCTCCGCTACGACAACGCGGTCGTCATCGAGGAGGCGATATCGGGGCGCGAGCTGGAGATCGGGGTGCTCGGCTGGCCGGAGTTGCGGACGTCGGTACCCGGCGAGATCAGACCGACCGGGGAGTTCTACGACTACGACGACAAATATGTCTCGGGAACGGCCGGGCTCGACGTACCAGCCGACGTCGGAGGCGATGTTTGCGCCGAGATGAGCCGTCTCGCAATCGAGGCGTGCCAAGCGTTGCGGGTGGATTCTATGGCTCGCGTCGATTTCCTCTACGAGGCCGACGGGCGGGGCTTGTTGATAAACGAGGTCAACTGCATTCCCGGCTTCACGCCTATCTCGATGTTCCCGCGTGTGTGGGCGGCATCGGGGGTGCCTTACGCGGTGCTCGTGGACGAGCTGGTGGAAATTGCGTTGCGTCGCCACGACAGGCGCGCCCGATTCGAAACGGGTCGTTGACACCCATCGCAAAAGACTAGGCAACCCGCCGGCACTATCGAGGGCACAACTGCCCGTTCGACTGGGACGCTACCGTAGCTCCCCGACGGCGACCGGAGTGTTCGTGCTTTGGTCGACCCCTCCCGCCACCTCCGCGGTAACCGCCAGGGCTATGACCCCCGTAGCCGCCCGGAACGGAACCACCTGCTGCGGGGACGCCCCGATCAGCCCGTAGGAGATCGTCTGGGCCCCCGTTACCCCCCAAAGCTGGTAGGTCTTGTCACGGGGAAGCGGGGCGAGGGTGATCGAGTACAAATATCCCTCACCTCCGGGGAGGATGACAGCGTCGAGCGCCGGCCGGCCGGCGGGCGAATCCAGGACGACCTTCCGGGCTCCCGGGACCCTAAGGGCGCTGTCCACTTGTGCGATGGTCGGCTGGCTTCCCGCAGCCGTTAGCTGCCCGCTCAAGTTATTGACCCGTCCCTGCAGGTGGGCGACTGCAACACCGAGGATCGCCACTATGCATGCGGCCGCCGCCAAGCTCGCCACGCGAAGCGAGCGCGCGACCCGAGGCGTAGTCCGGGCGGTCCGTCCCCCCGAAGTCGGACGGTGCTGGAACGGTGAACCGGCAGTTGCGTCAGCCCGACCTGGGAGAATGAATGCGCCAACAGGCCCTCGGAGATCACCTGCCTCGTCGGAGATCTCGTCGCTCAGCCCCGAAACGATACGATCCCACAGGCCTGGCGGGGCAGCTTGGCCGGCGTAGGCGAGCAGCCCGACGACCTCCAGATGGTTGCGCAGCTCGTCGCGACATTTCGGGCAGGTCTCTAGGTGCAGCTCGATCGACTCTCGTTCCTCGGCTTCGACCGCGTCGAGAGCCAGAGCGCCGAGGAGCTGTTCCGCCTCGGCGTGGGTGATCATTCTGGCCATGCCACGCTCGCAGACGTCTCGGCCAGTGATAGGCGCATCCTCTTCAGTCCGTTGCGGATCCGGCTCTTGATGGTTCCCTCCGGTGCGTCGAGCTCGGCAGCTACCTCACGATAGGTCCGTCCGCCGAAGTATGCGAGCTCGATCGCCCGCCGTTCAGGTTCGGGGAGCTCCATGACAGCATCCCTCACTTTTTCGGCGACCGCCAAGTCCCACACCTCGCGCTCCAGGTCGTAACCGGCTTCGGCGGTGCGTTGCGCCTGGCGCTGCTCCCGGTCGGACCGTGCGCGATCGGACCGGATCACGTCGACGGAGCGGCCGTGGGTCTGGGCGAGAAGGAACGACCGCAACGTGCCACGCTCGGGGTCGAAGCGCTCGGGCTGGTTCCATAGCCGGACGAACACCTCCTGGACAACCTCCTCGGCTCGCGCCGGGTCGCCTAGAACTCGTCGAGCGAGAGCGAAAACCGCTCCGCCGTGCCGGCGGTACACCTCTGCCAGGGCGTCGTCGTGCCACCGACCGATAGTGACGACAAGCGCCGCGTCGCTCAACTCTGCCATCGAACGAGACATTCGCGAGTTCTCCGGAGCCGAGCCCACGCGCGGATGTCTCCCGCTGCTGGCGTCGGACGTCAAGCGCTCAGGTCGAGCTGTGCCAAGGAAGCGACCCTCTCACGCCATTGATCGAAACGCCGATCACTGCACGAGCGTAGGAACGCCAGTAGAAGGCCACCCTGCCCCGTCGCTTTCAACCGGCCGCGCATGAATGCGACCTCGGGGCGTACCTGCTTCGCCAGGATCTCACCAGCGTCGCGTGCGTCTGCGAGGAGCGAC
>JAKAZH010000175.1 GCA_021815935.1 Actinomycetes bacterium | reverse complement strand
CGGCCTCCTCGACCGGTGCGCCGGCCATGATTGACGCCGGCATCAGTGCTGGAACTGCCTTTCCCCGGTGAGCACCATGACAAGGCCGTGCTCGTCTGCTGCAGCGATCACCTTGTCGTCGCTCACAGATCCTCCCGGCTGGATCACTGCGGCGACACCGGCAGATGCGCACGCGTCGAGGCCGTCGCGGAACGGGAAGAAGGCGTCGCTAGCGGCTGCGCCCCCTTTTGCCCTTCCAGCAGCGCGCGCCGACGCGATCTCGCCGGGTGTCACCCTGTTCTGCTGGCCTCCCCCGATCCCGACTGCCATTCCGTCGGCAGCGAGCACAATCGCGTTGGATTTGACCGAGGCGCACACCCTCCAGGCGAGTTGCATGTCGCGCCAGTTCTCCTCGGTTGGCCGAGCTTTCGTCACTACCCGCCATTCGGTGGGTGTGGAATCGAAGCGGTACTGATCCTGGACAAGCCAACCGCCGCTCATCTGTCGGATGTGCAAAGGCTCGTCGCTCGGAGGCGGAGCCGAAAGGACTCTCATGTTCTTGCGCTTCGCGGCGAACAGCGCGAGGGCTGCTGGTTCGAATCCTGGCGCTATGAGTACGTCTGCCTTCGCGTTGGTGACCATCTCCGCGGCGACCTCCTCGCTGACGACGCCGCCGAGGGCCACGATACCTCCGAAGGCTGACATCGGGTCGCACTCGAACGCCCGGTTGTAGGCGGTGAGGGCGTCCGGCGCAACTGCCGCGCCGCAGGGGTTCGCGTGCTTGACGACTACCGCCGCTGCCGGTCCGAGGTCCGCAAGCTGGTGGACGAGGCGCCACGCGGCGTCCGCGTCGTAGAGGTTGAGATACGACAGCGCCATGCCGCCATGCTGGACGACGCCGTCCCACCAGTTGGGTTCGCCGACTTTGCGATAGCGGGCGCCGCGTTGGTGGGGATTCTCTCCGTAGCGCAGATCTTCGACACGCTCCAGCGACACGTGCAGCGTTGCGGGCAGGGACCCGCTTGGGTCGACCCCGTTACCCTCGTTGGTCGAATCGGCCGCATTGCTCTCGCCAGCAGCGAACCAGTTTGCTATCGCCGAATCGTAGGCGGCAGTATGCGCGAAAGCCCTCGCGGCGAGGCGACGTCTCAGGCCGGCACTGAGCGCGCCTGACTCACGTAGCTCCCCGAGCACTTCGCTGTAGTCGGCCGGGTCGACGAGGGAACCGACATGAGCCCAGTTCTTCGCTGCTGCGCGCACCATGGTGGGGCCGCCCACATCGATCAGCTCTATCGAGGGGTTCGAGCGGAAAGGGTAGAGGTTGCAGACCACGAGCCCTATCGGATCGATCGACTCGCCTTCTAAGTCAGCCCGGTGCGCCGGATTCGAAAGGTCGGCGAGGATGCCGCCGTGGATCCGCGGGTGGAGAGTCTTCACCCGTCCGCTCAGCATTTCGGGTGCGCCGGTAACCGACTCGACGTCGGCGTGGGCGATACCCGCCGCTTCGAGGGCGCTCGCCGTGCCCCCGCTCGCGATCAGATTGTGGCCGAGCTCGACCAGGGAGCGTGCGAAGTCTTCGAGGCCGGTCTTGTCGTAGACCGAGAGCAGGACCCTCATCGGTCGTCTCCTTTGCATGTGGTGGTAGGTCGGGGTTAGGCCCGCAAGAAAAACACGGATGGTCTCAGGGTAGAGCCGGCGCTCCACCTCCTTGATCCTCTCGTGAAGGCTCGCTTCGGTGTCGTCGTCTAGGACCGTCACGGCTTCCTGCGCGAGGATAGGCCCATCGTCGACTTCTTCTGTCGCCAAATGAACGGTGGTTCCGGTTACCCGGACGCCGGCAGCGAGAGCGTCGCGTACTGCATGCCAGCCCTTGAAGGCCGGTAACAACGCTGGATGGGTGTTCAGAACCCTCCCCGGGTATCGCTCGAACATCGGCCCGGCGAGGACTGTACCGAAGCCCGCCATTGCCACCACGTCGATGCGATGAGCTTCGAGCGTTTCACATACCCGGGTTGTGTAGGCGACCCGATCGAAGCTTGCAGCGAAATTGCTGCGCTCCACCACCACTGCGGGCACCCGTGCATCGGCGGCAAGGTCGAGCGCAGCGCAGGGCCGGTCGACGAGCACCACTGCAACCGGCAGGCCGGCAGCGAGAATCGCAGATAGGACGGTGCCTGTTCCGGACGCGAGGACGCCGAGTCGAGGCGGGGATAAATCCACACAACAAGGCTACTAGGCGCCGTAACGCTGCCTATTCTGTGGAAATGGCGCGTATCGGTGACCTGCTAGCCGCGGGGCGTACCTTTTCCTTTGAGTTCTTCCCCCCGCGCGACGACGCCGAGCACGCTGTCCTGGTCGATACGCTCATGGAACTGCAGCCACTTCGACCGTCTTTTGTCTCGGTCACATACCGAGGTGGGCGCATATCTCGCCGTCGTACCTACGACCTCGTTGTCGCCATGCTGGCCACGACGTCTCTCACCCCGATGGCCCACCTCGTGTGTGCGGCGCACAGCCGCCTCGAGCTCGCCGAGATCCTCGTCGACTTGCGAAAAGCCGGTGTGGAGAACCTGATGGCCTTGGGCGGGGACCCTCCTGACGACCCAGCGATGGGGGAAGGAGAGTTGCGTTACGCAAACGAGCTGGTGGAGCTCGCCCGGGCGATCGGCGGCTTCTCGATCGGCGTCGCCGCCCACCCCGCCGGGCACCCGAAGTCCTTGGATCTCTTGTCGGATCGGAACCATCTAGTCGAGAAGCTGGCGTTCGCCGACTTCGCCGTGACACAGTTTTTCTTCCGGGTCGAGGATTACCTGAGCCTGGTCGAGGACCTCGAAAAGCGGGGGGTGGACAAGCCGATCATTCCCGGGATCATGCCGGTCACGAGCCTTTCGGCGATACCGCGCAGGGCGCAGATGGGGGCGGCCGTGCCGGCCGACATGGTCGCCGTCCTGCATGCCGGCGGAAGTCCAAGTGAGGTTAGGAAAGTCGGAATCGAGCTCGCCACCAAGCTTTGCCAGGATCTGCTCGACGCTGGCGCTCCGGGTTTGCACTTCTACACGCTGAACCGTTCGAAAGCGACGATTGAGATCTACGACAGCCTTGGGCTTGGGCAAGCGGTGGGGCGCTGAGGCCAGGCTGTTGTTGGCCAGCCGGTGGGGCGCTCTGAGCCACGTCGGATAGAGTCTGGGGTGTATGGCTGACAAGATCACGATGCAATCCGACGGCACCCTCGCAGTTTCCGACGAGCCGATAATCCCCTACATCGAAGGTGACGGTACAGGCGTCGATATCTGGCCTGCGGCGCAGACCGTGCTTGACGCTGCGGCCGCAAAGTACGCAAAGAGGATCGCATGGAAGGAGGTGCTCGCCGGCGAGAAGGCCTTCAACGAGGTAGGCGACTGGCTTCCCCAAGAGACGGTAGATGTCTTCCGTGAGTACCTGATCGGGATCAAAGGCCCTCTTACCACACCCGTCGGAGGTGGATTCCGTTCGTTGAACGTGGCGTTGCGCCAGCTCCTCGACTTGTACGTCTGCCTTCGCCCCGTACGGTGGTTCGAGGGAGTCCCATCGCCTGTAAAGCGTCCGGATCTTGTGGATATGGTCATCTTCCGGGAGAACACCGAAGACATCTACGCAGGCCTTGAGGTCCAGGAAGGCACCGCCGAAGCGAAGCGACTAATCAGCGTGCTCCACGACGAGTTCGGGTGGGACATCCGGGCTGACAGCGGTGTCGGAATCAAGCCGGTCTCGGAAACGGGCTCTAAGCGTCTGGTTCGTGCCGCCGTCAACTATGCCGTGAGCCACGGGCGTAAGTCCGTGACCCTCGTACACAAGGGGAACATCCAGAAGTTCACCGAGGGCGCCTTTCGTAACTGGGGCTACGAGGTAGTGCGCGACGAGTTCGCTGACGTCGCCGTCGGGTGGGATGACTGCGACGGCAAGCCTGGGGAGCGCATTCTGGTAAAGGATGCGATCGCCGACATCACCCTCCAACAGGTGCTGACCCGTCCGGACGAGTTCGACGTCATAGCGACCACCAACCTGAACGGCGACTACCTCTCCGACGCGCTGGCCGCGCAGGTCGGCGGGATCGGTATCGCTCCGGGCGCCAACATCAACTACGTGACCGGCCACGGCATCTTCGAGGCTACGCACGGCACGGCGCCGAAGTATGCGGGTCTCGACAAGGTCAACCCTGGTTCGGTCCTGCTCTCAGGAGTAATGATGTTCGAGCATCTCGGGTGGCAGGAAGCCGCCGCCGATATCGTCCGGGCGATGGAGGCCACGATCGCGGACAAGATCGTGACCTACGACTTCGCGCGTCAGATGGACGGCGCCACCGAGGTCAAGACTTCGGAGTTCGCTTCGGCGATCGTCGACCGCCTGTAGCTCGACCCCCGGGGAGCGTCAGAGAAGCGCGGGGAGCGTCAGGGAATGAGCCCGAGTGCGCGCACGGCGTCGC
>JAKAZH010000174.1 GCA_021815935.1 Actinomycetes bacterium | reverse complement strand
GACTGCCAGCGGAGCGCGATGACATGTTCACCCTGCCTGCCGGCGCGAGAATCCCTCCGTGCCTCGAGGAGCGGTTCAAGCCGGGTGATCACCTCGCGGTTTCGCGCTGGCTGTACCACCACCACGGCGTCTACATCGGCGATGAACGAGTTGTGCAGTTCGGAGGTCGGATCCTGGACAAGCCCCGCGCGCGGATCGAGGAGGTCTCGTTGGCGCAGTTCGAGCGCCGGGGTGTTGCGCGTGTCGTCGATCACACGACGGAGCTATTCCTTCGCATGTGGGCGATGACTGAGACCCTGCCACCCGAGCGGATCGTTGCTCGCGCACGCTGCCTGGTTGAGACCCAACCGCATGGCGTCTACAATCTCCTCGGTCGCAACTGCGAAACCGTTGCTCTGTGATGCGCCACCGGCGTCGGGGAGAGCATGCAGCGGCAGCGCTTTCAAGTCGTGAACGCCACCATCGGGGCGACGGCGGCTCTCTGCACCTCGTGGCTCTTCGGCCATCGCAGGGACAAGCTCACCCCGCGCCGAATGATGCTGATCTGGGTTTGGACGTTCCTACGGATGATCCCGCTCGGCCTCTACTGCCTGCACAACTACAGGTTCTATCGGGATATCCGCGGAGTTTGCGATCAGCTCTGAATCTGAGCTAGTTGCACGCCGAGTCCCGCGGTCGAGCTGCGGCGCCGTGATTGCAGCTATCCAGCTCATTGTGAAGCGTACTAGTCAATGTCGTTGAGCGTGGGCTTTGGACACCGGGATGTCTTGTTGAGCATTGTGGGCGCGGCGCTTAGCGGATGATCATCAGCGCGCGTCGCGCCACTGCTCCCACATCGAGTCCTCGCGTGCGGCCCACTCCTCATACGTCCGGCTCAGCTCGCGAAGGAGTCGACCCGTAGCGGGCCACTCGGGCGAGACCTTTGCCGCCCACTCCTCGTACTGTCTGGAGAGCGCGCGCTCTTGGGCGCCACCGTCCGAGGGACCGCGGGTGGTCGTGCCGCGCGAGTTGAAGCGGCCCATGGCTAGCCCGTCGGCGAGGTGCTGGCTCGGCACCTCCTCGAGGAGGTCCCTGATCGGTCCCTCCGGCCAGATGCCATCGTCGCCGTTCGACGAGCCAGAAAGTAGCTGCCCGATGCACTCGTCCCCGATGTCGAGGCGGTCGTTCTTGATCAGCAGCTCGCGGGCCCTCTTCACCCACGCGCCCAACTCCACGCCGTCGATCGTCCCATCTAGTCCGGTCCCGGGTGGCGTGCGCCAGTCCCTAAGCACGCAGTAGGCGGTCCGGGCATGGTAGGCGGCGGCGTAATCGACTGGTTCCACGGGGTCGTCTTCGCTCCGGGGCGTTTCGCTGGCGGCCCGGAACACGAGTCCGACCAGCTCGACGAACTGCTCTGGGTGCTCGCGAAGCCAGGCGAAGAACGCCCGGGGTTCGCGGGAGTGCTGAAGGATTTGGAAGTATCTCCACTCGAGCGCGGCAAGCTTTGCCCGGGCTGCCCCTGAAAGCTCGAGCTTGTTTAGAAGGTTCTCCAGTTCGTGCATCGCCATCGCGTTGTGCATCGCCGACATCAAGAGGCTGTCGGTCTCGAGTACCTTCACGATGAGGTCGGGGTCGACGTCGTCGTGGTGTGACCGGTACGAGAGGTACCCGAGGGCGCCGGCGGCGTCATCGTGCTCCAGGAACCCGGCCACGATGTCGCCCTGACGGTCGGATCTCATGAACTCGACCCCTCGCGCCGCCCAGAAGGCGGAGTTGACGATGGGGGAGTCAGCGGCGACGACGTCGACCACCTCCGGGTAGCGGCGGAGCCACTGGTAGGCGTACGCCCTCGCGGACTCGGTGAGCTTTTGGAGCTCCGCTAGGGCCGTCGGCAGCCAGGTGTTGTTGGTGCGGAAAAGGACGCGCAGCATCCAGCCGCGAGCAGCTGCCTTCATCGCGTCGGACTCCTCAAACCAGTCGAACAACTGCCGCTCTGCTCCCGGAATCTGCGCAAGATCGGCGGCGAGGTCCGCGAGCGTC
Source organism: Actinomycetes bacterium (assembly GCA_021815935.1). Next base: position 2,441 of record JAKAZH010000174.1, on the reverse strand, counting down.
GACCCGACGACATCGGGCTCGGGGGCGCTGTGGACGAGCTTGATCAGGGGCCCCTCGCCTTCCGCGAGGACCTTGATGAGCGCTCTCCGTTGGCGGGTAGCTCCCTCCTCTTGATACGCCTCGTGGTCCGAGAACCTCCTCGGGTCAGGGATGTCCGGGTAGAGCATGAAGAGGGGGGAGACCCGGTCGACGAGGTCGAGCGGGCTCCACTTCGTGGCCACCGCCTCAAGGCGCGCGAGTGGTGCCTCAGGAATGACCCACTTCGCGTCTGGGAACTGTCGGTGCTTCGCGACGAGCTCTGACAGAGCGCGCGAGTTGTCGAGCCGCACCTCTTCGGTCCACTCGTCGGGATTGGTCTGCTCGAGGAAGTCGACGTACTCGTCGCGGTCGGCCCACGGCAGGGATGGGATCGCCTGGATGAGCTCCTTCCACTTGACGGGATCCTTGGTGGCCAGGTCGAGCGCCAACCCCGCGTACCCGCTGAAGGCGGCGACGGCTTCCGGCGGCGTCGTAGTCACCGGTGGGTGCCAGTCGCGAAACGCGGGGAGGTGCGAGCGGTGACTTGAGCTGTACGGCTCCGCGAGGCGAGCAAGCTGAAAGAGCGCTTCCGCAGCGTGGTCCTTCGACTGAGCAAGCAGCTCGAGTGCCCACAGGAGATAGGTGTGCGGGGAGTGGCCACCGAACATTGCTGCAGGCCGTGGTCGATGAACATCTCGGCGAGGACTGGTGCCGGTTCGATCAGTGATGCGCGAACCGCCCCAAGGAATTGGTCGGGCGCCGCCTCGGCGAGCCATGGGAGCACGTCGGCGAGCGCTTTCTAGTTGGAGGCAGTAGGGCTCGCGACCAGGACCTCCCGAACGAGTCGCCGCGCGAACTCGGCGTTGGAGACGCCCTGGAACCGTCGGTCCGACGACCCCAGCAGGGCAGCACCCCTGGCGATGCCAGAGCGGAGAGCTGAGGAGTGGTCGCGGCGGACGCCCTTGACGGTCGCCTTGAAGTTCTCCTCCGGAGAGAGGTCGACCAACGGGTCGAGATCGCGCAGTACGGGGGCGGCCGTGGTAACCCAGAGGTCGAGGAGGCCTTTCGACAAGTTGTTGCCCACGAGCGCGAACGCCCCGACCGGGTCGACGAGCTGCCAGTTGTTCCCGGAAAGGATGAAGGGAGCGTCTTCCTTACTGGCCAAGCGCCGGAGGTCCTTCTCGACGTCGAAGTAACTCCGACGGCTGAGCTTCGAGACGACCTTCTTGTCGGCTTCGTTGTCCGAGTTCCAACTGCCGAGGAGGGTAAGAGCGGCGACGTCGGGCCACTCCGTGGCCCAGGCCGGCTTGGGGTAGACCGGGCTCACGGCGTGCGAGCGCCGAAAGGCCGTCAGGCTTCGGTCGATCGCTTGGGCAAGGCCATCGGCGTGGTCGTTGGAGACTCCCGCCTTCCTCAACGCTTCGATGGCCTGGAGAACGTGGATCGGCGGCAGCCTGCTGGTGGCACGTTCGGAGTCGTCGCCGATACCCATCGGGATGATCACGGTTAAGCCGTTAGCAGTCGCGATAGCGAGATCTGCGCCGTCGAACTGGGGGACGAGAAGACCGTCACCGTGTGGCGTGTCGACGATGCGCGACCACTCAGCGGCCGTCTTGACGATCAGCCCGGCGTTGAATCGACCTTCCTCTGGCTTGACCTCGTCGACCTCCGCGTCCGACTTGGTCTTAGCCTCCTCTGCGGCCAATTCGGGTGTGGGCTCGGTCACCTTCATCGGCTCGCGGGACAAGACGCTCGCTACGAATGCCAACGACTCCTCGCGGGACTTGGAGTAGACGCCGATGGTCTGGCCGGGCCGCGACGCGGCCGCGCGAAGGTCGCCCGCCTCCTTGTCGCGGCCGGTGACAAGGAGGGCATGTGGGATCGCAGGCTCCGTCTGGGCTTGCCACTCCCTGAACCAGCTGTCGAGGGCGGTGACCTCCGTCGGGCGCAGTCCCAGGCGCTCGGAGAGCCAAACATGGACCGGTCGGTTCTTCAGCAACCACTTCCAGATGGTCTGCGCATCGATGGCGAGGACGTTGGCCCACTCGTGCTGATCCCGTATCGAGACGGCCCATTCTTCGAGCTCGGGGCACCGCTTGTTCGTCATGAACACGAAGGCCGACGTGGTCGGGTCGACGTCTTCGGGGTTGTCAGTGCGGTTCTTGTAGTCGCTCATCGCCTTGGCGACCGGGCGGTCGCCGGCGCCGAGCTCCCAGACGGAGTAGCCGCCGGGTACCGGCCAGGTGTCCAGGGAGGGGGCGACCTCGACCCGTCCGTCGAAACTGGGCTCGGCTATACCCACCCCGGTCCGCATCGAGAAGGACTTCAGGCCGGGGGTTCGGCTGATCAATCGAACCGCCAGCTCGGGCAGCAGGAGGCTGCCGGACTGCCAGTTGTAGTCGTCGAGCTCCTACTCCGCGACG
>JAKAZH010000173.1 GCA_021815935.1 Actinomycetes bacterium | reverse complement strand
GCTGGCCATTCCGGCGATCGCGCCGTAGAGGGGGCTGCGACGGTTCTCCCCGTCCGGGGCCACGCCGCCCGCGAGTTCCTGGCCGAGGCAGGAATGGAAGCCCGTACCGAACGAAAGCCCCCACAGGGGCACTCCCTCGGGTAGGTCCCGGTGAGGATCGAACTCCGCAGCTGCCGGCCCGAAGACTTCCGGGTCACGGTTGGCCGCTGACACGTCGATGGTGACGGTTTCTCCCTCAGACACGTGCACACCACTGGCGAGGCGGACGTCGAGCAGGGCCCGGCGTAGGGCGACCGGGCTCGGCGGGTGCAGGCGTAGCGATTCGTGCACGAAACGCTGCGTCAACTCCGGATCGCCGCAAAGCAAGCTCCGGTCCCCCGGCCGCTTCACGAGCCAGTCGAAGATGTGGTGCATTGCGTGAGCCAACGCGTTCGACGTCGAGTGGGATCCGACCCACGGGAAGTACGCCACCTCCCGGCGCAGCACTTCATGTGGTAGGTCCAACGCGTCCTGGTTCTCTAGCAGCGTCGAGAGCACGTCGGCCGGCATCTGCTCGGACCCCGATTCGATCATCGACATACGGCGGCGTAATGAGCATCGCCCGTCGAGCCAGTATCACGAGGTCACCCCGACCGGCCTCGACCGCGGGAGCGAGGACGCGTTCGACTATCTCGGGTATGACCTCGCGCTCGAAGTACATGAACACGTCGCGGCGAAAGAGTCGGTTCTCCAAACGACGCCGGTCCCGGTGCGCCTCGCCGTGCAAGTTGACGATGACGTCGCCCATCAACGCCACGCCTTCGTCGTATAGCCCCTGGCGCAGGTCCCTGTGGCGATAGGCGTCCCGGCAGTCCCGGTAGCTTGAGACTCTCAGCAAAGTCGATCCATCAATCGACGAGCCCTCGTCCGAACGTCATCACAGACCCAGAATCTCCCCGCCGTCAACCACGATTGTGGTCGCCGTGATGAAGCGTGCCGGTCCCGAGCAAAGGAACGCGACAACTTTGCCGAAGTCGGCTGGGTCCCCCGCCGGACCGGACACCCCGAGCTCAGCAAGGCGCTCTGTCCTGTGCCTACCAGGGCAGGCCAAGTTGAGCGTGACCCCGTCGGCGGATAGCTCCTTCGCTGCCGTCTTTGCCCACCCCCACAAGCCTGCCCTCGCGAGGTTGGAGAGCGAGAGGCTGGGGATGGGCTGCAGGACGGAGTGGCTCGTGATCGCACAGACACGGCCCTGGCCGGACTCTCGAAGGTGTGGACGCGCTTGTTGGACCAGGCGGACCGTCGTGGCAAGGTTCGCGTTGACTGCTGCGTCGATGTCGTCCGTGGTGACCTCCAACGCCCTCTTTGGTGGCGGGCCACCGGAGTTCGCAACCAGGATGTCCAACCGGCCGAAGCGTTGCACCGTGGCTAGGACAGCTCGGCCCGGCTCGTGCGGATCGGTTATGTCGCCTGGGACCACCAAGGCGTCGCGCCCCGTCTCCGACTTGATCCGCTCGGCGGCGCCCGAGAGTCGTGTGGCGTCGCGACCGGTGATCGCGACGTCTGCGCCTTCCGCCGCCAACGCCATGGCAGACGCGAAGCCGAGGCCCTGAGAAGCGCCTGTCACCAACGCCGCGCGTCCTGCTATCTCTAGATCCACCTGTCCTCCTTCGAGCGCCCCGGTCGGCAGCCAGCTTGATCCTAGGGCCGTTAGCATTCGGGGATGCTGTCGTATCAGTGTCACGACTGCCGTCAAACGCACGGCCTACATGAAGGCGTGTGGCGATGCGCCTGCGGCGGTGTCTTCGACCTGGCCGGAGCGCCGTCCTTCGCATCCTATGACAGCGTCGAGTCACGGAAGTGGTCGCTGTGGCGTTACCGTCATGCGCTGCCGTTGGTCGGCTCCGGCGATCACGGGGTGGATGTCACGCTCGGCGAGGGGTGCACGCCGGTGGTTCGAGCCGGAGAGGCGGTGCTGGTCAAGTTGGACTTCGCGATGCCGACGCTGTCGTTCAAAGACCGGGGCTCGTCGCTTCTCGTCAGCGCCGCCAAGGGGCTCGATGTCGAGCATCTCGTGGCCGACAGCAGCGGCAACGCCGGCACGTCGATAGCTGCCTACGCCGCGCGCGCGGGGATCCACGCCGAGGTGTTCGTTCCGTCCTCGACCTCTCCCGGCAAGGTTGCGCAACTCGACGCGTACGGTGCCGACGTCCGCCTCGTTGAAGGCAACCGTGCGGAGACCGCCCAGGCGGCGATCGCGAGAGTGACGGAGAGCGGAGCGTTCTACGCCAGCCACGTATACAACCCTTTCTTTCATCACGGGGTCAAGACGCTCGCCTTCGAGTGCTTCGAACAGCTCGGCGGCACGCTGCCAGATGCGATACTTCTGCCGGCTGGAAACGGCACCTTGTTGATAGGGGCGGGTATCGGGTTCGCTGAGCTCGCCGCCGCCAGTTTGCTGCACCGGGTTCCTCGCCTTTACGCGGTCCAAGCTGAGCGCTGCGCCCCGCTTGCAGCGGCGCGCGGAGTCGCCGTCGCCGACAGTGGCAAGACCGCGGCCGAGGGGATCGCTATCGCGGAGCCACCCCGTCTCGCCCAGATGCTCGAGGTTGTAGACGCATCCGGCGGTGACGTCCTGACCGTGAGCGAGGCGGAGATCGAGCGTGCCCTCTCCGACTTGTTACGTCTCGGGATCTACGTGGAACCAACGGCCGCGGTCGCCTACGCAGCGATCGAAAAGTTGGGTGAAGCGAGGCCGGACTCGATCCTCGTCCCCCTGACCGGAGCCGGACTCAAGTCGAGTGGAACTCGGGGTCAGCCTTCCTGGCAGCGTCTATCGGGCTCATGATGCCCACCGGATTGCCATCGGGATCCTCGACGACCGCGTAACGGGCGCCCCAGAACGCGTCGTAGGGAGCTTGTTGGCCCGTGTAGCCATCGGCGGTCAGGTCCTCGAATATCTCGTCGACGCGCTCTCGGCTCTCGACTTTGAAACCAAGAACGCCCATACCTCCACGCCAACCCTTATCCCAGTGGCGCGCGAAGCTGACGCTGTCGAAGTCGATATCCAGTCCGCCTGGAACCAGGGCGTTGCGGTGGTGGTCCTGCCACGCGGGGTCGGTGTCGGCGATGGTGAGCCCGAGCCGACGGTAGAACGCAACCGTGGCCTTCATGTCAGAAACGACCAGGTTTACCTGGTCGGGCACAGGTGCTTCAGCCACGAGAACCTCCCGCCTTCGGATCGACCGTTCGAGTCCCGAGTGTACCGCTAGCAACCTCATCGCTCCGCCCCCCGGCCTGTTGAGGCACAATTCAGGGCATAATGGCCTCAAGGTTGCTGCAAAGCTGTCAGTGGATCAAGACTGTGACGAGGACCTCCGACGCAGAACGGGCCCGGAAGCTGCCGAGGAAGGCCAGGCGGGCGGAAAGGCCGAACCGACTGACGCCCTCTGAGCGCAGGCTCACGCCGAAGGTTCCGCCCCCACCACTGACACGAAGCTCACGCACTCGCCAGGCTGGCCGCCTAGGTTGTGTGTCAACGCCAGCTTTCGGCCCCGGTCGACACTCGCAATGCGCCTCTCCTCGGGCGCTTCGCCCCTCAGTTGCAGCCAACACTCGAACATCATTCGAAGCCCGGAAGCACCGATCGGATGACCGAACGCCTTCAAGCCGCCGTCGGGATTCACAGGCAGGTCGCCCGCGAGGTCGAAAGTCCCGGCCATGACTTCCCTCCACCCGGCGCCTCGCTCGGCGAAGCCGAGGTCCTCCATCAGCACCAGCTCGGTCGGGGTGAAACAGTCGTGGACTTCAGCCATCGCCAGCTCGGAGCGCGGGTCCTCGACGCCCGCCTGACTGTACGCGTCGCGCGCCGCCGCGACCACCTCGGGGAAGGTCGTGAAGTCATAGCTGCTGTCGATGTTCCCCTTGGCAGGTCCCGCAACGAACGAGAGGCCCTTAACGTAGATCGGTTTGTCGGTGTAGCGGTGCGCGTCCTCGGCGCGAACGACGATAGCGGCAGCAGAACCGTCAGAAACTCCCGAGCAGTCGAAGACTCCCAGCATGCCCGCTATCGGAGCGGCCTTCGAGATCGTCTCCTTGGAGACTTCCTTTCGAAACTGGGCCCGGGTGTTGCGTGCCCCGTTGTAGTGGTTCTTCCAGGCGATGCGGGTGAGGACATCTTTGAGCTCCGCCTCGTCGACGCCGTAGCGTTTTGCGTACGCAGGTGCCAGAAGGCTGAACCTTGCCGGCGCGGTCACTTCGGTCAGCGTCCCGTCTCCGGGGATAGGGGTGCTCACAAGGCCTGAATAGCCAGAGTCTTTTAGCTTCTCGACACCCACGGCCATGGCCATGTCGAACGCTCCCGAGGCGACTGCGTAGCAAGCGTTGCGAAGCGCTTCGGAGCCTGTAGCGCACATGTTCTCCAGCCTCGTTACCGGCTTGTTCTCGAGCCTCAGCACTCTCGAAAGCGTGAGGCCGGACATGCCGGAACCCATAGTT
>JAKAZH010000172.1 GCA_021815935.1 Actinomycetes bacterium | reverse complement strand
CCCAGCCTCCGCGCCTGGATGGCCAGGCGCGACCCCGACCTGGCTGCATCGACGAGCGACGATCAAGCGACCGTCACCGCGCTGCGACCGGCCGCCCAACCGGACCCCGCACAAGCCTCGTCCGATCGGACCAGTCGGGCCGGCCAGCGATGACACGCCTGCACAAGCCGCGACGCCGGCATAACGCATCTCTTGACAAGGACGTCAGAATATCCGACACTAGATGTCGTGAAGACCGACATCCCTTCCGTGGCTCCACCACCGCCACTGCCGCCAGGAAGCGCTCCGGGGGGAGCGACCGTCCTCGTGGGCGTGGCCACCAGGACGGTTGATCAGCTCGAGGCGGACCTTACGGCCCTACTGCGAGCGGCACAGCCGAATCGGCGACTCACCGAGATGGCGGGCGACGGTTCACCGAAAATCCCGAGCCTGATCGCCGTCTTCCTGATCAACCAGGTCGGGACGTCGGTCGGCCGACCAAAGCTTGTCAAGTTGTCGCAGGTCAACAAGGTCGACCTGCGAAGCATGGGCGGCGTGGCCCGACTCGTTCATCGGACGCTGCACTCGGTCCCGGCAGGGCCGTTGGCCTCATGAGCGAGCTCTTGCCCGCAGCGGCTTCGGTCAGCGAGGCCTGGCTGCTCTCTCTGGAGCGAACCGCCGAGACCGACGGCGGCCGAGCAGTCCACGTGGTCTCGACCGTGACCGAGCCCGGAACCGAGATCGCTTCGATCCGACGCGTCTTGGACAACGCGCTCGACGCGGCTGGCGCCCAATCGGTCGACACGGTGGCAGAGACCATCTTCCCTGCCTCGCTGTACCCCGATCCGGAACGGGACTGGTCACCCGAGCTGCCGGCAGCGGAGTGCGCGCTGCTCGACGCCGCCGCCGAAACGCTCTACGAGGCGTACACGGGCATGTTGCCGTTGTTGCGCACGGTCAACGCGAACAAGAGCGGCACCTACTTCTCTCGCATGATCTCATGGCCCGGCAAAGAAGCGGGAGGGATAAACCAGCTGGCGGCCAGGATCGAGCGACTCCGCGGCGAACAGCTGGCCGGCCGTCGCACCCATAATGCGCTCGACATGGACGTGGCGGCCGACGCGCTCACCGACGAGGAGGACCTTCGCGGGCTGCAGGTCTACGCAGCCGCCGACCGACGCATCCGAAGCTTCCCCTGCCTGACTCACGTCGATCTGACGTTGTACCAGGGTCGCCTGCACGCGACGGCCGTATACCGACACCAATACCTGTTTCACAAGGCGTACGGAAACCTGCTCGGATTGTCGTGGCTGATGCAGTTCCTCTGCCAGCAGACCGGCCATGAACTCGGCGAACTCGTGGTCCACGCCACCCTGGCGGACACCCAAGGCCGGGCCCGCGCACTCAAGCTGGCCCGAGATGCCCGGGCGGCCTTCGAATCGGACGAGCCCGTCACCGTTGGAGCTCACCGGTGACCGCCGTGTCGCCGAAGCGCGCCCTGCGGTCAGCCTGGAATGCCAGCGTGGACCTCGTCGACCAAGCGGCGGGAGCAGGCATCGACCTGGTGGAGGTCGAACCGCTCCGCCTACTCATCCAAGCCGGCGGCGATGTATTCCTTGACGCGGCCTGGACCGCCCGGGAACAGCGAGACGCCAACAATCAAGCGGAAGGGCTAGCCGGGAAGTGGGCGGCGAAAGAGGCCGTCATGAAGGTTCTCCAACGAGGCATCGGCGATCTCGACCCCCGCGACGTGGAGATCGTCACCGAGCCATCCGGGGCCCCGAGGGTGGAGCTCCACCGGACAGCGCTCAGCATCGCCAAGCGACGTCGGATCACGACGTGGCACGTCTCGTTGACCCACGAAGGCGGATGGGCAGCGGCGATCGTCATCGCGTCCTCGCTGCGCGCCACTCTCACCGGAACTGATGTCGGCAACCACGAAGGGAGGAACCATGCCTGAGCAGAAGCGACCAAAGACACCAGTCGCCGCAGCAAACGACAACGATAGCGGCGAGAGCGACGACAGCGAAGAGCAAGCAAAGATCGGCGCACGGTTGAAGGAAGCGCGCGAATACGTCGGGCTCCTTCAAGAGGACGTCGCCTCCGCGCTCGGCATCCCCCGGGCAAGCGTGTCGGCCATGGAGTCCGGCAAGCGCCGCGTGACCGGGCTCGAGGTGCGGCGACTCGCCCGTATCTACCGCAAGCCAGTCGGTTGGCTGCTCGGCGAGGACGACATCGAGCTGAGCGACGCCGAACCACTCTTTCGGGCCACCGAGTCGCTGTCGGACCGTGACCGAGACCAGGTGCTGCGCTTCGCCGAGTTCCTTGCCGCCGCCGGCAAGCCAACCGGTGCTGGAGGACAGGGCGAGCCGCAACGCCCCAGGCCGCGGGCACGAGGCCAAGGCCGCGAGACGGAGTCGTGATGCCCCCGACCGGCAACCCGTGGCAGCGCTCACTTCAGGCAGCAGAGTCCGCCGGGCGACTGCTGGACGAACTGGGCCTCGACGCTACCCGCCAGGTCGATGTGTTCTCGATGTGCGAGGACCTGGGACTGTGGCTCACGTTCATGCCACTGGACGGATTGCTCGGGGCGTTCGTTCCCGAGGGCAGCGGTGGAGTGCTGATCACCGACCGACGACCGATCACCGTGCAGCGCTACACCGCGGCCCATGAACTGGGACACTGGCGCCTTGAGCACGGTCACGGCCTCGCGCTCGACGGCGAGGAGCACGTGTTCGGAACGACGCCACACGAGCGGGAACGCTTGGCGCAAATCTTCGCCGCCAACCTCTTGATGCCACCACCACTGGTCCTCTCCTTGCTGGCCAGGATCGGCGTCGGCGACGACGCACCGGTCGGTCCACGAGATGCCTACTTCGTCGCCCGCGAAGCTGGGGTGAGCTACGAGGCAGCGGTGCGACAGCTCGCCAACCTCCAAGTGATCACCGCGGCGGACGCCACCTTGCTCTTGCCGCCCAATGTCCGGCCCCTCATGGTGAAAAGCGAACTGGCCGGCGGTCGGCGCCCCGTCTACGGCTACGCGGATGTCTGGCCGGTGGACGAGGCGTGGAACGACCAGGTTCTCTCGCTACGCACCGACGACGAGGTAGTCCTCTCTTTGCCCGAGAACCGAAGCAGCGGCTATCGATGGATGTTCGACAACGAGGTGACCGAGGTGGTCCCCTCCCCCGAACCGCCGCCGTTCGCTGATCAGCCTTCATCCACCACAGAGACCGACACCGCCCAACGGTTCGTCGCACGTGCCCGAACGGCCCGACGGGGCCGTGCGCCAAGCGCTGCTATCGACCGGGTACGACACCTCCCCGCGGATGAGGCGGCGAGTTCGGTCCCCGAGCGGACGCTGCCAGGAGGTGCAGCGGTGGTGGGCGACAGCTACCTCGCCGGCCGCCACGGTACGCCACAACGGCCCCGGGACACGCGACGCGCCCGCCTCGCTGTCGCAACTGGGGACAACGACGCCGTCAGCGCCCCCGTACAGTCTGATCAACCGGGCGCCGGTGTTCCCGAGCCTCGAAGCGGTCCCGAAGAACTCATCGCGGCAACCGGCCGACGCCTACTCGGCGTGCGTTTCCTCGAAGCCGGCCCCAAGACTCTGCACCTCCAGCACCGCAGCCCCTACAGCGACGCGCCCGCCGTCGAGGAGTACGTGCTCCACGCCCTCGTCGAACCCCGCCGAGAGGGATTCTCCATCGACCAGCTCGTCGAGGACCGCGAGGAGCCATGGGTCGGTCCGGTCCGAGACCGCAAGCTCCACGCACCCGCAGCGATCATCGACGACCGCGACAGCGACTGACCCCGCACCGCTTTCGAGAGTCCGATGACTTCCCACCCCCAACGCCTCGCTGCCAGCCGATCCCGACCCGCCGTCGACCTCCGGCACCTTCTCATCTCCCCGGTTAGGGCCCAAGGACCGCGCCCACTGTGCGTCCCGTTCTCCCTCTCCGCGGCCCACGAAGCCACCCGAACTCGGCTCGCTGCCCCCGGCGCCGAGATGCTCGCCGTGGAGCCGCTGTGGCAACACTGCCTTCACCAGGGTGGCGCCGGCTACAAAGGAACGACGCTGGCCGCCGGAGGATCCGCGCTCAGAGCCAAGGGTCAGACCACCGAGACCTGCTGGCCGTACAACCAGCGCCTTGGCGCCGGGACCGAGCCCGAACCGGTCGGAGCAGCGACGGCTCCGTGGTACACCGGCGCCATCATCGACACCCCCCTCGCCCACGACGGGATCGAGGTACTCGTCGAGGACGCCCTCGCTTCAGAGATCCCGGTCGTTTTGGTCATCGAGCTCACCGACGAGTTCGAGCATCCCACGCCCGCCGGCGAGATCACCGTCCCTCTGCTCTCCGCGCCCGTGAGCGACTACCACGCCATCCTCACTCTCGGCGCCGCCACCAACGCCTCGGGGACACAGAGGCGCTTCCTCGTCCGCAACACCTGGGGCCCAGGCTGGGGAGCAGGCGGCTACGGATGGCTGCCGCCCGACTACCTGATCGCCTTC
>JAKAZH010000006.1:4245-22068 GCA_021815935.1 Actinomycetes bacterium | reverse complement strand
TTGCGCGCAGCCACGTGAGAAGCAGGCCCGCCCTGATCGCCCTGTCCGCCACCGGCAGGCTGACCCTCCAGAATCGTGCGAGTCGCCCGTGGCCGAGTGTCGCGGCGAGGTCGTCCAACGACGGGTCTATCGATGCGAACGCGGAGCGCGCTGCGACGATCAGGAACGGGGCCGAGACGAACACCTGGGCGGCGACGATCCCGGCGAGGGAGCTTACGAGTCGGCCACCGAACAGCTTCCCGACGGTCGTGTACGGCCCGAAGAGGTACACGAGGAGAATACCGGCCATCACCGGGGGCAGGGCGAGGGGCAGCACCACGATCGCGCCTACGACCTTTGCGATCCTCCCGGTGCTGCGCGCAAGCACGAACGCCAGCGGGATACCGACTGCGGCGACGATGGCCGTCGAAACGGTCGCAGCCTCAAGTGAGGTTCGCACAGCCGGCCAAAGGCCCGCATTGGTGAAGCCCCTGTGCGACGAGCTTGCCAGGCGAACTGCGAACGCCGCCAAAGGCACTGCAAGATAGACGGCCAGCAGGGCGCCTAACCACGACAGTGTCTTTGACTGCGTCTGCGAGCTCAAGACCCGGAGAGTACTCCGGACAGAGCTGGGGGGACGGTACCCGACACCGGAGCAGGGCTCGCCACGCTGAGGCCGTACTTGGCCAGATCTGCTGAGCCGGTTGGCCCGAGGAGGAATTTCACGAACGCGTCGGCCGCTGCCAGGTGCGGCGCGCCGGCCAGGACGGTAATCGTGTACTTCGCAGCGAGCGGGGAGGGCTCGCCGGTGAGCGGGACGGTCGGGATGCTTCCTGCGGTCGCTTCGACCGAGTAGAAGAAGCCGGCGTCGAGCTGGCCGGCCTGGAGGCGCCCGACGAGGGTGTTCTCCGGGTAGACGCTGGAGCTGTTGGCAGCGAGCTGTGTGAGCGCCGGCTCGTCCTGCGCTGCTGCTCCGGCTTTGAGCGCGGTCACCGTGAGCGCGCCTTTCGGGTCGGTGGCAGGATCGGTTCGCCCTACGAGTATCCCGGGGAGGGCGAGGACCTTGTACCAAGGCATGGTCTTGAAGTCCTGGGCGAACTTGCTGGCCGGGTTGTAGCCGATGACGAGCGGCGACTGCGCGAACGTCGCGTACCAAGACGCCCAGTTCCCGTTGGCCGAGCCTTCCAACGCCAAGTCGTTCGCAGGAGCGGCGCCGATGAACACGTCCCCGACGACAGTCTTCCCCTTGATCTCGTTGGCGAGCGCCCCGGCGTTACCGGAGCGGCCTTGGAAGCTGTAGCCGGTAGCCGCGTCGAACTCCGGGCCGAGCCCTTTCTCCATCAAGTCGACGAGCGATCCGGCGTAGAGCACGTCCACAGGCCCGCTACCGCGCGCCGTGGTCGTCGACGTCGTGCCCGACGGCTGGGCGCCAGGCGAAGCTGCGACGCTGGTCGGAGCCGACGTGCTGGTCACGCCGCTAGCACACGACGCCAGAAGCCCGGCCGCGCCGACAAGTGCACCGAAAACCCTCAGTCGACGGGTTGCGGGGATCGACGACGGCTTGTCGGACATGGCGCCACTATAGCCCTCCAATAGTCAGACTGTGACTACCGACCCACGGTGTCCCGGTCGGCGGGACCCGCGGTGTCAGAGTGGCGTTTGCAGCGCCTTGACGCACGCGAGGAACTCCACGGTCGCCTTCGAGCTCGACAGGCGCCATTCGACTAGCACCCTGTCGAATCCGGCGGAATTGTCGCGTGCCCTTGACAGGGACTCCACCTGCTCTAAGAGCCTTGCTTGCTGGTCGGCGATCAGCCGACCAGGATCGGAACCGGAACGGTGCAGCAGCGCGAGCTTCACGAGGAGCAACGATCGGACGTCCCTGACGTGGTCAGCCGGCCGATCAAGCCACTCTGCGAGCGCCCGCCGGCCGGAGTCTGTGACAGAGACCACAGTACGGGTTGGCCCCCGGGTCCCCGGCTCGCTCGACACCGGACGGACAAGCCCGAGGTCGCCGAGCTTGTTGACGGCGTTGTAGACGGCCGGCCTGGCCATAGTCCACACCGAGCCGAGCTCGCCGCCCGGGGCCAGGATCTGCGCTACGGCAAAGCCGTGCGTCGGGCGTTCACCCACCAGGCCGAGAACGGCCCACTCACCGGGTGACAGTTCCGGAAGTTTGGACACGCCAGAGGCTACATCGTTCCCTAACATGAGCGAAGTGAGTGCTACGCCTTCCGACGCCGACATGACCTTCGAAGGACGGGACGGGAACCGACTCGCTGCGAGCGCTGCAGGCCCGACCGACGGAAGGCCTGTCGTGTTGCTCCACGGCGGCGGGCAGACCCGTCACTCGTGGGCCACGACCCTCTCGTCGCTTGGCACCGAGGGATGGCGCGTCTACAGCGTCGACCTGCGCGGCCACGGCGACAGCGACTGGGCGAAAGACGGCGACTACTCGCTGGATGCGTTCGCCGGGGATGTCAGCGCCGTCTCGCGGGTGTTGGGCGAACCTCCGGCACTGGTCGGCGCATCGCTCGGCGGTCTCTCCTCCCTGCTCGCAACCGGCTCACAGCCAGGCGGCGGGCTCGCCAGCGCCCTCCTGCTCGTCGACGTGGCGCCCCGCATCGAGGAGGCGGGACGCCAAAGGGTTGGCCGCTTCATGCTAGAGCACGTGTCGGACGGCTTTGCCTCCCTTGACGAAGTCGCCGACGCCATAGCGGCCTACAATCCGCACCGACCCCGACCGAAAGACCTGTCGGGCCTTCGAAAAAACCTGCGGTATCGAGACGGGCGATGGTTCTGGCATTGGGACCCCCAGTTCATGGTCGGGCTTCGGGGAGGTCCGGACGAGACACGCTCCTCGCTTGCGGCGCCCGGCGTACTCGAAGCTGCCGCCCGAGCAGTCGATTGCCCGGTTCTGATCGTCCGTGGCCGCCAAAGCGACCTCCTCTCCGAGGAGGGGGCCCGGGAGTTACTCGAAATGGTCCGAGAAGGCGAGATGGTCGACGTGGCAGGTGCAGGTCACATGGTTGCAGGGGACCGAAACGACGCGTTCAACGACTCGGTAGTCGAGTTCCTGGCTCGCAGGTTCGCACGAGCGGAGTAGACGGGGCCGCCGCGGGCGGCATTTGCCGAAACCCGGTACCTTTGTCACATGTCCATCGCCATTTCCGATGAGCACCGTTCGCTCGGCGCCACCGTCAACGAGTTCCTGTCGAAGCACGGCGCGCGTTCCGCGAACCGTTCGCTGCTAGAGGCGGCAGACGAAGTTCTTCCCTCGTTTTGGGGGGAGTTCGCGGAGCTCGGCTGGTTGGGTCTCCACCTGCCAGAAACGTTCGGGGGTTCGGGTTTCGGGCTGTCCGAGTTGGCGGTCGTCGTAGAGGAAGCGGGCAGGGCGATCTGCCCGGGTCCGCTCGTTGCGACGGTGGTGGCCAGTGCGACGCTTTGCGCGTGCGCCTCGGAGGATCTTCGCCTTCGACTCCTGCCCGGCCTGGCGAGCGGCGAGAAGGTCGGAGCGTTCGCGTTGGAATCCGACGTGGAAGTCCGCGACGGCCGCCTGTTCGGTTCCGCCCCGGCCGCTCTCTCTGCTGCCGTCGCGGACGTAATAGTCATGGTCGTCGGGGACGACGCTGCCGTGATCGACTCCAAATCGCCCGGGGTTTCGATCGAAACGCGTGCGAACCTGGACCCGTCCCGGCGCGCGTCGCGCGTGGTCCTAGACGGTGCAGCGGCTGAGCTGATCAGAGGCGGCGGGCGAGTTCTCGTCGACAACGCCCGGCTGATCCTGGCAGCTGAGGCGACAGGAGTCGCTCGCCAGTGCACGGACGAGGCCGCCGAGTACGCGAAACTCAGAGTGCAGTTCGGCCGGCCGATCGGAACCTACCAGGCCGTCAAGCACCACTGCGCCAATATGGCCGTCGCCAGTGAGCTTGCGACGAGCGCAGCCTGGGATGCGGCCCGCGCTTCGACCTCCAGTCCAGACCAGCTTCGCTTCGCCGCCGCGATAGCAGCGACGCTCGCCGTGGAGGCCGCCGACCTCGCCGCCAACCTCAACATCCAGGTGCACGGCGGGATCGGTTTCACGTGGGAGCACGACGCGCATCTCTTCCTCCGTAGGGCTGCCGGCATCGCAGCTGTGCTAGGCAGCGAGGCGGCAGCGATCGAAGTTGCCGATCTCGCCGAAGCGGGGACGCGCCGCAGCCGGGCCGTGGAGCTGCCGGCATCGGCCGAGGTGCTTCGCGATGAGGTCCGTGCGTTCGCCGCTTCTCTTGAGGGCAAAGCCGACAGCGCTCGCCTCGAAGCCCTTCTCGACTCGGGTTACGCGATGCCGCACTGGCCCAAGCCGTGGGGTCGAGGCGCGCAGGCGGTGGAGCAGCTCGTCATCGAGCAGGAGTTCGCGGCTGCCGGGATCCGCCGCCCGATGTACGGGATCACAGGATGGGTGATCCTGACTCTCACCCAGTTCGCGACCGAGGACCAGATCAGCCGCTGGGTACGCCCGGCGTTGGCCCAGGAGGTGATCTGGTGCCAGCTTTTCAGTGAGCCTGACGCGGGCTCCGACGCCGCGGGGATCAAGACCAGGGCGAGGCGTGTCGAGGGAGGCTGGCTGATCAACGGCCAGAAGGTCTGGACGAGCGGCGCCCAGTACGCTTCGTTCGGGCTTGCGACCGTTCGCACCGACCCTGAAGCCCCCAAGCACAAGGGCGTGACGATGATGGTTATCGATATGCACGCCGACGGCGTCACAGTCCGGCCGCTTCGCCAGGCGACCGGCCACTCGGAGTTCAACGAGGTCTTCTTCTCCGATGTTTTCGTCGCCGACGACGATGTGGTGGGTCCTGTCGACGGCGGGTGGACGGTTGCGAGAGCGACGTTGGGAAACGAGAGCGTGAGCATCGGCGGCGGCTCCGGGGGGATCGCCACCTCGTATCGGAGCTTCTTCGGCCCGCTGAGCGAACACGCGAACCGCCTTCCGGGCGGCCGCGCAAGGGTCGGCCGCCACATCGCCCGCTCGGAGGCGACGGAGCTGCTCAACTTGCGCAGCGCCCACCGAGCCATCTCAGGCGACGCACCAGGCCCGGAAGGGAACATCACCAAGCTGGTCCTGTCGGAGTTGCGCCAGGATTCGGCGTCGATCCTCGCCGCATTGGCTGGCCCAGAGGCGTCCTATCTCGACGGGGCGAGCGAGGAGGTCGGCTTGCAGATCCTCTCCGCCCGCGCGCTCGCCATCGCAGGAGGGACTTCCGAAATCAAGCGTAACCAGATCGGCGAGCGGATCCTCGGCCTGCCCCGCGACCCACTCATCGGCTAGCTGACGACTGTGACCAGGTCTCCTATTGCCAGATCGTTGAACGCTACCTGGGCGGTCGCTTTCGGCAGCTCCACGCACCCGAGGCTCTGCGGGGAACCGTAGGTTGCCCGGGGGAACGCATGGACGGCGTCCCCACCGTAGAAGTAGTTGATCCAGTAGACCATGTCGTGGTACGTGGTGCCGTTCGGGTTCGTTCCGTTCATCCAGTTCTGGGTGAAGCGGAGGTAGATCGGATAGGTCCCGAGTTGGGTCGCGTAGCCCGGCAGCCCGGTGTTCGCTGCAGCCGTGAGGACCACGGAACCGTTCTCCCACAAGGTGAGCGTCTCGGGCAGCTGCTCTGTGACATACACGTAGGAGTAGGGATTCGGGTCCATCTGCTTTGAGAGCGACGCCTGCAGGAGCGCCTGCCATAGCGACGGGGTGGCTAGCTGGGCCACCGACGCGAACTCCTCGTTGTAGCCGTCGTAGGTGTTACGGACCGCATTGAAGTCCATCAGCGCGCCCTTGACGATCTGGTTGGCAGCGCCGACGGTCCACTGGGACTGCAGAGACGCCGGTGTCGTCGCCCACCTCCAAGAGAACGACCCGGCGAGCGGCTGGGACATCGACGCCACTTCGCCAGCCATCGTCGTGGGGAGGCTCACACCCGAGGCCGGGGTGAACTTCAAGGGTATGTAGTGCAGCGAAGCGAGGATCTGCTCGAGGCGCAGCAGCGAGGCGGGCGCCGTCTGGAACTTGAAGGACTCCGAGGCGACGGCAGCTGCAGTCGAGACGCTCGCGCTCGACGAGCCGATCGAGTTGACCGAGCGGCCGAACGACACCGTCTCGGTGCTACCGGCGCCGTATCCGAAACCGCTTGGGGTGAAGACGAGCTGGTCCGGTCCTGGTTGGGACCAACTTCCGGCTACCGAGGGACTCAAAGTCGGCCGCGAGGAGCCCAGGACTTTCGAGACCGGCTGGTCGAAGGTGACCGAGATCGGAGAGACGGACGTCGCGGTCGAGCTTCCAGGGGACGGGCTGACGATAGCTACCGGGGGTCCCGTCGGGCTTTGAACGAACCATGTCAGCGTGGAAGGCTGGCTTTGCGGCTGCTCCCACGGGAGCGGGCTGGCGCTGACCGTGACTTTGCCGGCGAGCATGGTCCCCGGAGACGGGAGGTCCGCTTGGGTGGACGGGGTGGCGAGGCGCAGCGTCGTCATCGGCCCGGAACCGAAGCTGTAGTTGACGACGCTTACCGGCGCACTGAAATTGACCGGCAGGTGACCGGGTTGGGGCGCCAGAGCCAACGAACCCGAAAGGCTCGCAGCCGGAGTGCGCACTGTGATCGTCTGCGAGGCACCCGACCCGACTAGCCATCCGAGCCACGACGGAGCCGAAGCCGTGGCTGTCACAGTCACGGTCTCCCCCTGTGGCACCGCCGACGCGGGGATGTATCCGCTGCCGGACCGCACGAGGGAGATGGAGTGGCCGGCGGCGGACGCCGTGACGCTGCTCAGAGTGGCGCCGGCCCCACCTACCTTCAAGGTAAACAGATGATTCCGACCGGCAGCGACCGACACTTTCGGTTGTCCGACCGACAGCGCGACGCCGACTCCTACCCCGCCTACGACCGCAAGCCCACCCAGAGATATGAGGACTCGCTTGAAGGTTTTGGACATACCACCACTGCCCGTCGAGTGACTACGTGCGTGCTTGGCACTCATAACTGCCCATTTCCGAGGTCGAGATAGTCAAAATTTGATCTGTGCACCGCGAGCGAGAAACTCCCGCAGACGAATTGTACCCCTCTGGCGCCTGAACTGAAGCGCGACCCGCTCGATCTTTGGCGAATTCAACTGCGCCGTAGCTGTGTACCGTCGCCCCGAGACGGTGACGGGGGTGCGTTCGGGGCGTCGACCAGTCGAAGTGCTAGCGTCGGGCACGCCGCGACAGCTCTACGGGCGTGTACCCGTGCAGCGGGAGGCACCGCCCCCGCAGCCACTATCGGATACCCCCAGTCGTCGAGCACGATCATCTCAGGGAGCAATTCCGCGCAAAGCCCGTGCGCCTCGCAGGCGATCGGGTCGACGACGAGCAACTGCTGCTTTCTAAGCGCCACCAGCGGATCCTCTCATCCGCCCGACGGCGAGGTCGTGGTCGTGGTAGTCGTTCCGCCGAGAAGGCCCGACGGGGTGCCGGACCGCTTAGCCCACCCGGGACGTAGCGGTCCCTGAAACGCCCATGCCGTGAGCGCGATGGTAACCACAGCCGCGCCGAAAGCCGCCAGCGTTCGCTGCCCTGGATCGGTCCCTCCCCATCGGGTTGTGAGCCTCCACCCGAGAGCTGCGAGCACCGCGACCGTGCACACGACGTAGATCAGCTGCACCCATCCGACACGGCTGTCGCTTCCGGTTCCGAGCCCGTGCCACACGGCGATCGGCCAGCAGGCATACGACGCCCAGTGCGTCGCTCGCCACGTGCGAAAGCCGATCCTGTAACGCAACAGACTTGTCACCACCAACGCTATGAGCAGATCCGTAGCTATGGCGCCGAGTCCAAGCCAGATCGGGCGGTAGGTACCGACGAAAGGCACGAAGGAGTCTGCGACCGTGATAGGGGCAAAAGGATCCGCTACGGCCGTAGCGATGTGCAATCCGAGAAATACGACTGCGAGCAGCGAGACGTTGCGGTGCAACCCCGCCACCACGAACCTCGGCATCGACTGCCCCGAGACCCGCCCGATCTGGCTGATCCCGAGCACCACCGACGCGGTGAGCAGCAGGAGGGCCATGATCCCCGACCCGCGGGTCGTGTACCAGAGGTCCTGCGGGTTGACTACTGCGAGGATCACGATGCGACCGCCTGGGAGTCGGCGACCGCCTGTGAGGTCGACACGGGCTTGGGGTCAGCAGGCCATCCGCCGACGGTCTCCACGCTGCCGTCCGGACGCACGAGCCGGCCGGGAAGGAAGTTCCGTCGAAGCCAGCCGGACGCCCCCGCACCCATGACGATACAAGCTGTCGAAGCGGTGTTCGCGTCGACGCACGAGCCGGCCGCGACGCTAACTGTCCGCCAGTACTCCCGGGCTGGAAGCGACGTCGCCGGGTCGATCAGGTGGTGCATCGCAACCCCTCCCCGTTTCCACGCGCGCACTGCCGTCGAGGACGTCGCCAGGCCGCCGGAGAGTATCGAAACGACGGGGCCGTCGCCGTCCAGAGGAGCAGCGTGATCGTCGGCGATACGGATCGGCCATCCCGCGTCCGGAGACGGCCCTGCCACAGAAATGTCTCCACCCAAACTGACCAAGACGCCGGTCTCCAGATCCTCTGCGATCGACCGGGCTGCGCGGTCGGCGCACAGCGCCTTTGCCGTCGCTCCCAGGTCGATCACCACGCCCGGGGGAACATCCACCGTGCGACGGTCGTAGTCCAACTTCACCGCTCTCCATCCGGGAACCGCGACCGCCTTGAAGGTGATCGCAGGTCCGTCTTGTGCGACTAGAGGAAAGTCCCGGTCGTAGCCGATCAGCTGCATCGCTGCGCCAACCGTCGGGTCCACGATCCCGCCGGTGAGCTCCGCGGCCCGCAAACCCACTTCGACGGCCTCGAATAGCAGGCGGCTCACCGCCTGAGGGCAGCTTCGCTGCGTGCGGCCCAACGACATGATCTCGCTGTCAGCTCTGAAGCGGCTGCAGGCCATGTCGATGTCGGATACCCACGACGTGAGGATTCGTAGAGCATCGGGACCTGAGTCGGCTTCGGTGACGAACAGCACCGCCGTCGTACCAAGCGCAGCAAAAGTCGACACGTGGTGCACGCCACTGGCGGGCTCCCCGCGTGCTACTGGCTTCGCCGCCGACACCGTTACTCCGCCGGCACCGCTCACGATCCTCCGGATGACACGATCGGCGCTTGTACCGCCGGTTGAGGTGCTGCTACCTGGGGAGACGACTGCTGTGAGCCCTGGTTCGATGCGCAGGCGGCAAGCAGCGTTACGCCGGTTCCCGACGTCAAACTCGTAGGTCCGCCAAGGAAGGCGGTATCGGATCCGAGACCATCGCCCCCGCCGGAACGGTCGCGGCCCCCGCCGGACCCGTCGTCAGATCGGTACCCTCCGGAGTAACTCGGCAGGAGACCTGACCCGCCGCCAAGCACCTGGCTGCCCCCGAGCGACGTCGAGCCCGATGGCGACACTGACGAGCACGCCTGGGAGCCCGAGGTAGCGCCGGAAGGAAGCACCGACGATCCCGAAGCCGCCGACGCGACTGCTCCACCGCTCGCAGCAGTCGTCGAGGTCGAGCGGCCCGGTAAGGACATGGCGACCCCCACAGAAAGCACGCCGGTACCCGCGAGCGCACCAGCTGTCAGCCAGTTCGTACTTGAACGAAGGAGTTGCACGGCGCGATCGCGTTGTGAAGTCCGACTCACGTTTTCATTATCGGCTTTCGAGATGATGACGGCATAAGACGGACCTTAAAATTCTCTCATTGCGGGCTTACCCGATTCGTGCGACCGCCGGCTGGAGCTCCGCCAAACTAGCGGTGATGCGGTTTGAAGCCACCCGGACCGTAGAAGTTAGTGAGAAAGTGCGACGCCGGGCCTATCATCGCCACCCCCAGCAGCAGTCCAACCGCCAGGGAAATCACGAGAGCCCACTGGCGGGTGGTGGCGTGCGCGACCTGGGACCTGGTCCGGTAAACCCAGTCGAGGGGCGCCAAGCGGGCTGTTTCTGCGAGATGCCCGAGCACGTGCGCCACCATCGCAATGAACCACAAGACGAAGCTCGCCTTGTGGATGAACAGCATCTGGCTTCCTACGAACTTCGGCAATAGCACCAGCACCACGCCGGAGGCGAGCATCACCACCGTCAGGACGACGATAAAAGGACCGAGAAGGCGCAGCAGCGGGGCGGGCGGGCCCTTGCGGACGTAGGCTGGAGAACCGCTGTAGTACCGGACGAAACGCCACGACGTCGACCCGATTTTGAGCACGACGGGCGGGATCAGCAACATGCCCACGAACACGTGGATGCTCACATGCGACGAGATCTGAAGAATCGTCGCGCCCTCCACAGCCAGAAGAAGCAGGAGGGCGAGCGCAGTCGATCCAGTTAGGCGCGAGTTCGACTCTACGCCTGCATCGGCCTTCGACCGGGGATGCGCAAGGTGACGCCGCACGGGCGGCGGCCCATATCGTCGGGCGTCTCTGGGTACCACATGGTAAGGGTAGGCGGATCGAGGAAGAGAACAAGTGCAGGTGAGAACATTTTTTCGGGTTGCCGGCCCGCCGGCGCGACCCGCTCGACGCTCGAGTTCGCCCGTGCGGTGCGCGGCGCCCCTCGGGAGTGTGCAGAATGACTGGTGGACGAACGGCCGCCGTATTGTCTACACCGACGAATGAACCGCCCCTTCCATACCGGACAGCGCCGCGGCGGCTCACGCCCCGATCCTGGCTCGACTCCGAGCTCCGGCGCACGGGCCAGGCGTAGCATCCACAGGTTCCGCTCGTCCGGAGGCTCCGCTATCGGCGCTACCAGGAGGCGGCTGGAGACGACTTTGGGTGGCTCCGATCGGTCGCTGGTTATCGTCACCTTGGCCTCGGTTCTTGCACTGAGCAGCGCCGACACCTCGACGGTAGGGGCGGCTGCAAGCGAACTTCGGGCGAGCCTCCACATCGACAACACCGATATCGGCCTGCTCGTCTCAGTGTCGGCCGCCGTCGGCGCCGTCGCAAGCGTGCCATTCGGGATGCTCGTCGACCGGGTGAAACGAACGACGCTCCTTTCGACCACGATTTGGACGTGGGGCCTAGCAATGATCGCCAGCGCCTTCGTCAGCTCATTCGGGGATCTACTCCTCGTAAGGGTCTTCCTTGGCTTCGTCACGGCCGTCGCGGGACCGGCGGTCGCCTCACTTGTAGGCGACTACTTCCCAGGCCAGGAGCGGGGGACCATCTACGGGTACATACTGACCGGAGAACTCGTCGGCGGCGGCGTCGGGTTTTTCATCTCCGGGGACATCGCCGCTATCTCATGGCGTGCAGCTTTCGTCCTCCTAGCGTTGCCCGCCTTTCTCGTCGCCTGGCAACTTCGCAAGCTCACCGAGCCGGCGCGCGCCGCTCGAAGCCCGAGGGTCGGGGCTGGGGCCGAACCCGTCGAGCCGAACGGTTCCTACGAGATCAGCGACGTGCAACAGTTAGCGCGAGACACGGGCGTCGTAGCGGACTCGGCGATGATCCTGCGGGTCGACCCCCGACGCCTTGGGATCGTTGCCGCAGCGCGCTACGTGCTTCGGGTGCGAACCAATGTCGTGCTGATCGTGTCCAGCGCCTGCGCCTACTTCTTTCTCACCGGGATTCAGACCTTCGGTTTGGAGTTCGTCGGCCAGCAGTACGGTGTCGGCACGGTCGTGGCGACCCTCATGATGCTCGCGATTGGTACCGGTGCGGTCCTCGGGGTTCTAGCCGGAGGTCGGGCCGGAGACGCAATGGTCAAAAGGGGTCGTATCGACGGGCGGATGCTCGTGGCGGGGGTTGCGGCGATAGCCACCGTCGTGCTCTTCATCCCACCCCTACTCACGAGAAGTGCCGTCACGGCCCTGCCGTACATAGCTGCGGCCGGCTTTTTCCTGACCGCCCAGAACCCGACGCTAGACGCCGCCCGCCTCGACATCATGCCACCGCTACTGTGGGGCAGGGCGGAAGGGATACGGACGTTGCTACGCTCCGCCGCCCAGGCGATCGCCCCCCTGGCGTTCGGAGGGCTCGCCGATCTTCTTGCGAGCACGCACCAGGGGTTCCGCTACACCTTCTTGGTGATGCTCCTACCACTCACGGCCAGCGGGGTCATCCTTCTGCGAGGGCTGCGCTACTACCCTTCCGACGTGGCGACGGCCGCAGCGTCCGCTTCACACGAGCACTGACTTCGATTACGTGAAATGATACGACCTGTGCCACTGTGGCTTCCCTCGCAGCAGCGTCAGCGGGAATCGGCGATGTGGCGTTTCGTTGACGCCGCCGGCTTCGACAACTACGACGACACCTGGGCCTGGTCAGTGGATCCTTCGAGCGCCGCAGACTTTTGGGCTTTCGCCGCCGATCATCTGGGCATCGCCTGGCGCGACCAGCCTTCGACGTCCCTGGTGCGCGCCCCCGAGAAGGCGAGTGGCGCTGGATGGTTCCCTGGAGGGACGCTCAACTACGCGGAGCTCTGCCTAGCCGAACGGGTTGCCGCCGAACGGGTTGCCGTGGTCTCGATCTCGCAAACGCGCCCCGACTCGCAGCTCACGTGGGGGGAACTGCGCAACCTGGTCGCAGGAATCCGTAGCGGACTCGTCGACTCAGGAGTCAGGTCGGGTGACTGCGTGGCGGGCTACCTGCCCAATGTTGTGGAGGCACTGGCGGCGATGCTCGCCGCCGCAAGCCTCGGCGCAATATGGACCTGCTGCGCACCCGAGATGGGCGTCGATGGCTGCGTCGAACGGCTGAAGCAGGTCTCCCCGAAACTGCTGATCGCCGTCGACGGCTACCGCTACGCCTCGCGGAGCATCGACAGGCGAGGTGAGGTAACGGCAATCGCAGACGCCCTGCCCACTCTCAGACGGCGGGTATGGCTCCCTTACCTCCACTCGTCAGCGAGCCCTCCGCGAGGCTGGCAGCACTGGACAGAGTTCAGCAACGGAAGTGACGCACTCGCGTTCGAGGCTGTCGCGTTCGACCATCCGCTGTACGTGCTCTTCTCGTCGGGCACGACCGGAAAGCCGAAAGGTATCGTGCACGGCCACGGCGGCATCGCCGTTGAGCACGCCAAGGCACTCCGACTCCACTTCGATGTCGGCCCGTCTGACAGGTTCTTCTGGTACACGACGACCGGCTGGATGATGTGGAACTTCTTGGCATCGGGTCTCATAGCCGGATCGACGATTGTCCTCTACGACGGCGACCCGTCAGGATCCGACGGCGGTCGGCTCTGGGAGGTCATGTCGTCACAGAAAGTCTCCTGTGGTGGCGTCGGCGCGAGTTACCTTGCAGCCGGGGTGAAAGCGGGCAATCGACCAGGCGACCGCTACGACCTGTCCTGCCTTAAAACCCTGGGCACCACGGGCTCCCCACTGGCGGGCGGCGCGGCGCGGTGGGTCTACGAAGCGGTCAACCCTGATGTCCTCCTTTCGTCGTTTAGCGGAGGCACCGACGTCTGCACAGGTTTCGTTGGCGCCAGCCCGCTGCATCCGGTCTGGGCGGGAGAGATCTCTTGTCGCTGCCTCGGAGCGAAAGTCGAAGTGTTCGACGACGCCGGCAACAGCCAGGTCGGCTCAGAGGGCGAACTTGTATTGACGGCCCCCTTGCCATCAATGCCAGTCGCCTTCGTCGGGGACGCAGACGGTTCGCGCCTGCGGTCCGCTTACTTCGAGCGCTACCCCGGGGTGTGGCACCACGGCGACAGGGCCGTCCTCTCGGACCGTGGGACGGTAACCATAACAGGGCGATCCGACGGGACCCTCAACCGGGGCGGTGTGCGTATGGGCACTGCCGAGCTGTACTCGGTGCTCGACTCGCTCCCGGAGGTATCCGACAGCCTCGCGGTACACCTGGAGGACCCGGGCGGAGGACCGGGCGAACTGCTGGTACTGGTGGTTGGCGCGCCCGGAGCTGACAACAGTGAAATCACCGATGTGATCCGAGCGGAGCTGCGCCGACGGCTCTCCCCACGTCATGTTCCCGATCGGGTGGAGTTCGTGGCCTGCATCCCGAGGACGCTCTCAGGCAAGAGGCTGGAAGTGCCGGTCAAGCGAGTGCTGCTCGGTGCGGCACCCTCAGAGGTGCTCTCGACGTCGGCGCTCGCCGACCCCTCGAGCCTCGATCCGATCGTCGAGCTTGCCCGCCGGCGAGCAGGAGCTCAGGTCAACGGCCACTAAGCCACGCCCGGCGCAACGCCTTTCTCCACACACCCGGCGCAGCGTCCCGGGATCGCGAAATGGTGGGCGTCGACGGTAAAACCGTGTTCACGAGACGCTACTTCCACCAAGGCGTCGAAGACCGCCGGCGGCAGGTGGAAGATCCCACCGCAGGTTTCGCAGTAGAGATGCGGGTGGGCCGAAGCCGCCAACCTGTACGTCGCCGCTCCATGCCCCAGGTGGGTGTGGACCACGACGCCGAGGTGCTGCAGCTCCTCGAGGTTGCGGTACACCGTCGACATGTTGACCGCCGGCTCGACTCGCGCTACCGCTTCGGCGATCTCCTCTGCGTTCAAATGCCTCGAAGCTTCGAACAGCACGTCGACCAGCACGCGCCTCGACCGGGTGACCCGCCCGCCGTTCGTGCGTAGCAAGTCGAGCACTTCCTGCGGTGAAGCCGCCGGTCCCGTGCGAGGCTCGGGGAGGAGGCCAGCGTCGAGCATGCTTTCCATACCGCTACGTTCCCGGTCCCCGCACTCCAGCGCCATCCCGACCGTCGAGATACAGCTTGAATCCGACGTGTGAAGCCTCGAAGCCGAGCCGTTGATACCATTGACGCGTCTGCACCCTGGCGACGTTGCTAGTGAGCTGGACCCGGTAGCACCCTACGGCGCGAGCCCTACGTACGGCCTCAGCCATGAGGGTGGATCCGACACCGCGCCCTCTCCATGCGCGGTCGACGTGCACGGACTCCACCTCTGCGCATCGGCCACCACGCTCCTGGATGTGGCGGAAGACGATCAACTGGCACATCCCCACGACCTCACCCCCGCATTGCGCGACCAGTACCGTCTGGCCGTCTGTCGAAAGGATCTCCGATAGCGCATCGCAGTAGGCTGCGACGTCGGTAACGTCCTCCTTGACGGTGAGCGACCCGCCGTCGAGAAGTGATGCAAGGCGCGCGGCGTCCTCGACTCCAGCTTCGCGAACGGCGACGTCGAGTCCTGCGATGCGAGCCCGGTTCATTCCAGTAGAAAATATCACTGCCCGCCGACTCCAAGATGTCCACAGCGCCGCCGGGTTGGACGCATGACACCGCCGCGCCTGCAATCATCGACGCCGTGACATCCAAGCGAGACAAAAGACGCCAGCACGAGATCCGCCGCGCCGCGAAGCAACGACGTGAGGATCTAAGCCGTTTCAAGTCCATCATAGGCGACATCGTCGAGGTGGCAGCCGAGCTTCGCGATGCTGCTAGGGACCCCGCGACGCCCCCGGAACGTTTCGCGGAACTGCTTGCCAAACGCATCAAGCAAGGTGGCTTCTATGGCGGACTGAGGGACCCGTCAATTGCGGTCCGAGGAGTCAGCCTGACCAACCAACTTGGAGAGCAGACCGGCCAGCGGGCCGCCGATCTCGCCCGGTCAGTCCAAACGATGGCGGACGAGCAAGGCCCCCAATCCGCAGCGCCTGCCTCCGCCTCGTCTGCCTCCACAACCTCCGCCACAACCTCCGCCTCCGCCTCCGAGTCCGAGTCCGAGTCCGAGTCCGAGTCCGAGTCCGAGTCCGAGGAGAGCTTGTCGGTAAAGGCTGCGATGCTGTGGTGGGCCGCGTCGTTCTATCAACTCGCCGGCCAGGCTGTCGCTGCGGACGCGGCGGCCACCGAGGCGTTCGAGCTAATCGGCGGCCGCGAACAGGCCGCTCCGGCAGAGAGAGACAGCGGTTCCTCGACGACGACCGTTGAAGGCGACGACCCGACTCGGGTCGCCGCGGTCGCTCTGGCTCACCTTCGCTTGGATTCCAGCCGGTATCTCGGCGCCGCCCGGCTCGCCCTCGAACTTTGCGACGCGGATCCATTCGATGTGGAATCGATGAACCTCCTTGCGGCGTCAGTCACGAATATCGCGCAGCGCCACGCGGATCCGCCCGCAGCCGGGGACTCCTGTGTCTGCGGAAGCGGAACCGCCTGGTCGGACTGCTGCAGCGGCGGAGAAGCGGAAATCCTTGCGACGGTCACGGACCGCTCGACAGTTAGCGCTCTGCACTCTAGCTTCGACGAGTGGGCCGAACGCGACCCGAAAGTTGCAGATTGGCTGCAACAAGAGACCACGCAATGGCACGTCGAGCCGGCCGTCGAAGAAGAACTTCGGGGTTCGCGATTAGAAGTCACGCTCGACCCGGGTAGCCCGGCCTCGGGCGCCGACCCGCTGACCCGGATCGCCGTCGAGACGGTCTGGCAGCGCGGGCCCCAAGCCGACGAGCCAGACCTCGGACCGAGCTTCGCCGAGCGGATAGCCCGCGACAGCGAGGACCCGAACCGCGACTCGCTCATACGGCGTTTCGCCGACGACCCCGACACGCCCCCAGGGCAAGGGGAGCTGGCCTTGGCGTGGTCCCGCCACGCCGAGTGCGGCCTTTGGCAGGTCGACGACCCGTCCGGGCGCCCCGGACTGTGGCTCACGGACCTCGTGACGAACACAAGGCGCTGGGCGCACCTAGCGCCGTCCCAGATCGTCGACCTACCCCGATGGACGGTCCTTGTAGGGACACTCGTCCCGGACCGGGGCGTCTGGCGTTCGGGGATAGCGCTCGCCCGACTGCACCCCGTCGAGGCTGACCGGGCAGTGGAGGTGCTGCAGACGGCTACGGAAGCCGTCGCGATCCACATGGCAAGAGAGCTCGGCCTACCCGGCAGCATGTCGGACAACCCTAAGCAGGCGCGTCTGGACGACCCCCCGCCTCACGGGGTCCTAGCCTCCCTCGAAGCCCCGATGGAACGGGAGTCCGCGTCGATGCATCACACCGTCACCGGCCTGATGCTCGCGGATCTGATCGCCGACACCTCGGGTTCGCGCGCACGTGCTGGGCGTATCAAGAACTCCGACGGAGAACCGATGGAGATGCTCAGTGCGGTCGGTTCGGTCGAAGATCCGTCCGGGCTACAGAACGTCCTTGTCCGCCGGCCGGACTTCGACGGGGGCGACCATGGCGACGGGTTCGTGAAGCTCATATGGCACGGCCGGGAGCTGACGCCAGAAGAGGAGCTGTCGACTCTGGAGAGAGCACGCCAGGCGATGATAGGCCGAGGGCTCGACCCGATGTCCGTGCAGGTGAGTCGCGGACCGCGCCGCTGGGTTCGCGGGACCGTCACCATCTTCGACGACCACCTGAGCGTGGAGGTCAACTCGACAGAACGGCTCGGAGCACTCACCCGCATACTCGGGCGTGCAGGAGTGACCGGCCTTTCGGTGACCCGCCGCCTCGACAAGGATCTGGGTGGCCGGTCGGCCGGAACGGACGGCACGGCGCCCCTCCACAGCCCTGGCTCACAGGCGGCGGAGCGCGCCTGGATGCGGTCGTGGATCGACGGAAAACTCCCTTCGCTCGGTGGACGTTCGCCGAGGATGTCCGTCGATGACGCCGTCTGGGCACTTCGACTCGAACAGCTTGTCCGCGACTTCGAGCACGATGCGGACATTGCCGAACTTGGCGGCGGCCGCCGGACAGATACTGCCGCTCTGCGTAGCGCCCTCGTCGATATAGACCCGGAGTCGAAATGGGCCGCCACATTCGCAGGCTCACTGGAACGGCGTGGCCCGGTCCACGAAGAGGCAGCTAACGTGTGAAACTGCGCAAAGCGATTTCCTAGCATTTCGAATCAGAT
>JAKAZH010000006.1:0-4235 GCA_021815935.1 Actinomycetes bacterium | reverse complement strand
CGACATGACCGATGTCAACGACTGGAATGCCCAGATAATCACCGAGTTCAGAGCGAACCAGGGGAAGTTGGGTGGGCAATTCGAGGGAGCTCCCATGCTTTTGCTCCACACCACCGGCGCCAAGAGCGGGCAGCAACGGGTAAATCCGATGATGTACCTCGAGCTCGACGGACGTCGATACGTGTTCGCTTCGAAGGCGGGCGCCGACACCAATCCGGACTGGTACCACAACCTTGTGGCGAGCTCAGCGGTCACCGTCGAAGTCGGCGCCGAAACCTACGAGGCGACGGCAGCGGCCCTAGCCGAGGACGAGCGCAGCCGGATCTACGCCGAGCAGGCAAGCCGCTACCCGGGTTTTGCCGAGTACGCCGCCAAGACGAGCCGGGTGATCCCGGTCGTAGAGTTGACCCGGGCCGGCTGAAGCGGTGGGCATCGATGCTCAGATAATCGCCGAACCCTCATTCTGGCATCAGCCGTTGGCGGATCGGATGGCTCAGTTCGCCCAGATCCGAGAGCAAGGGCCGCTTCCTTCAGTTCACGTCACCGATGCTTTCACCGGGGAGGATCTCAGGTTTCGAGCGCTCACCCGGTATTCCGACGTTGTCGATGTGAGCAGGCGACCG
Source organism: Actinomycetes bacterium (assembly GCA_021815935.1). The sequence goes on along the minus strand of JAKAZH010000006.1, from coordinate 3,612 downwards.
CTCGACTTCTGCTCCGGCAAGGGATCGACTGCGATCGCAGACCTGCAAATCGACGCCATGGAGTTCTTCGGGTCGTTCATCGTGATGGACGACCCGCGTCACTCACGACAGCGCAACATCGTGGCAAGGTCTTTTACACCACGTGCGCTGCAGGGAGTCCTCGACTCGGTCGAGCGAATCTGCTCGGAGGTTATCGACGGCTTCTGCGAGAAAGGAGAAGCGGACCTGGTGGAGGTCCTCTCCCAGCCGTTCCCACTTCTCGTGATCTGCGACATGATGGGCATTCCGCGTAGCGAGTTCCCGACCGTACTGCGCGACACGAACATCATCCTCGGTGCCGGGGACCCTGACATGCTCGGCGGCCGCGATGACGTGATGGGCGCGCTCCTCGAAGCCGGATTCGAGCTCGCCGGGCTCATGAACGAACTGGCCGAGGAGCGCCGCAAGAACCCCACCGACGATCTGACCAGCGCCCTTGTGCACAACGACCTCGGCGAGGACATGCTCGCCCCGTCGGAGTTGGCACCCTTTTTCATACTCCTTGCGGTCGCAGGAAACGACACCACACGTACAGCGATCAGCCACGGGATGAATCTGCTCGCCGAGTACGAAGGGCAGCGCAAAGCATGGCAGGCCGATCTGGAACGCCTCACCCCCGGGGCCGTCGAGGAAATAGTACGGATGGCCTCCCCCGTCGTGTTCATGCGCCGGACGACAACGCGACCGGTCGAGTTGGCCGGCGAGCACCTCGATGAAGGGGAACGCCTCGTCCTGTTCTACGGCGCCGCTAACCGCGACCCGCGGGTATTTCCCGACCCGGAGCATTTCGACATACGCCGCGAACCTAACAATCACGTCGGCTTCGGCGGCCCAGGACCGCACTTCTGCCTCGGAGCCCACCTTGCCCGGAGGGAGGTGTCGGTTGCGTTCCGCCAGCTTCTGAGGCGACTGCCGGACATCGAGGTGACTGGAGCGCCGGTGCCGCTCCAGTCCCTCGGTATACCGCTGGTGGGTGGGATCAAGCACCTTCCGGTTCGCTTCACGCCCACCAAGGCCTTGGCGGGCCACCGGTAACAACCCTCGGCGAGCCCGGTAACAACCCTCGGGGTGGGTCGGACGATCCGACGCCATTGTCGGACCGCCAACCCACCCACCGGGTGTTGAGCTGACCCCAATCCCTCGGTTCGGTCAACTATGTGCTGTAATCGATCTCGCCGTGGCCATACTGGACCAGTGAATAAGGCCCGGAACACGAAGTCACGGAAGGAGAACTCCTCCCTGGGGGCGCTCTCCGAGGGGAGTGGCAATCCGTCGGGTGGGCCGTCGCGGCAGCTGATCCTGACCCTGGCCATCTGCACCGGCATGTCCGCAGCCAGCCTGTACTACGCGCAGCCTCTGCTCCAGTCGATCAAGGTGTCGTTACATCTGGGGACGACGACTGCAGGGCTTATCGTCACCGCCACACAGGTCGGATATATCGCCGGTCTGTTGCTGGTCGTCCCGCTCGGCGACATCTTCGCCCGCCGCCGGCTTGTGCCGACCATGGTTGCCGGGATCGCCCTGTCCCTACTGGCAATGTCAGTTTCACCGGACGGGCCGCTGCTGCTTGTGTCGGCAGTTGCCGTGGGTATCCTGTCCGTGGCGGCGCAGATGTCAGTAGCTTTCGCGGCCACCCTCGCCCCGGACGCCATCCGCGGCCGCGTCGTCGGCACCGTCATGAGCGGCCTGCTCCTTGGAATTCTGCTGGCCCGAACCGTTTCTGGCTACCTGGCAAATTTCGGTGGATGGAGGACCCCGTTCCAGGTTGCGGCCGGGGCAATGGTCGTAATGGCCGTGGTCTTGTGGAAGGCGCTTCCAGGGGAGCCGTCGCGACCACGCGTTAACTACGTCCGGGCGATCACCTCGGTACCGATGCTGCTAGCCGAGGAACCTCTGATCCGCCGGCGGGCGATGTTCGGCGCCGCCAGCTTCGGTGCTTTCAACGCCCTGTGGACTCCGCTCGCCTTCTTGCTGTCGCGCTCCCCGTACCATTACTCGACGTCCACCATCGGTCTGTTCGGGCTTTTCGGGGTCGTGGGGGCCGTGACGGCATCGTTCGCAGGACGTTTCGCTGACCGGGGCGGAGCTGGGACCACGACCGCGGTTACCTCGATGCTGTTGGCCCTGACCTGGATCGCAATCGGGTTCGGCCGCTCCTCGCTGGCCACGCTGATCGTCGGTGTGATCGTCTTGGACTTCGCCTGCCAGGGCTTGCACATCACGAACCAGAGCCTGATCTACAGGCTGAGGCCCGAGGCCAGAAGCAGGATCACCGCCACTTACATGTCGGTCTACTTCGTCGGCGGCACGCTCGGATCTTTGGGGGCATCTGCCGCGTACTCGCGCGGGGGATGGGTGGCCTCCTCGGCGCTCGGAGGGGGATTCGGCCTTGTCGCAGTAACGTTGTGGGCGAGCGGGCTCAAGTCCCGCCGCAGCGAGATCGCTGCCGCCGACGCCACTCCGAAGGTCGACGACGGGCGGGCGTTACAGTTGGAGGGATGATCCCGCCCGGTAGACACGGCGTTCTCCCGAACCACTACCTGCTGCGCGCCATCGACGAAGGGATCATCGACGTCGGCCCGTCGGGGCTCGTGTCGTCCAACATTCAACCGGCAAGTATGGACCTGCGGCTGGGTGACGTCGCATATCGAATGCGCTGCAGTTTCCTCGCCGGCAACACCGACGTCGAGACCCGCATCAGCGAACTGGCGATCGACCGGCTCGACCTGGGCGGGGACGGGGCGGTTCTAGAGACGAACCGACCGTACCTCATCCCTCTCCAAGAGCGGCTGCAGTTACCCCCGGGGATCCGCGGCAAGGCGAACCCTAAGAGCTCGACTGGTCGCGTCGACGTGTTCACCAGGGTTATTACAGATTGCAGTTACCGCTTCGACGAGATCGCGGACGGCTATAAGGGTGCCCTCTACCTGGAGGTAGTGCCGCTTTCGTTTGCAGTGCGCGTTTGCCGTGGCCTGACACTCAATCAGCTTCGCTTGGCGGCCGGTCCACGCGAGCTGAGCGAGCTGAGCGACGCCGACATCGCCGACCTGCATGGCCGTCAGCCCTTGTTGTATGTCGATGGGCGGCCCGTTCCCGGCGGTGGGCTGACCCTGTCCGGTGGATTGTTCCTCAGCCTCGACCTTCGCGGCGACGACGGTGGCCGGATCGGCTACAGCGCCAGGGAAAGCGCACCGCTGCTCGATCTAACGGTTCCGGCGCCCGTTGCACCTGACCCCTTCTGGGATACGGTGCTCCGGGAGACGGCCGTGGCGCGTCCGGACTCATGGACCCCGTCGGACTCGGCGGCTCCAGGTCGAGTCGTGCTTAGCAAGAAGAAGTTCTATCTCCTCATGTCCAAGGAGGCGGTGGTAATCGCTCCCGGGTTGGCGTCGGAAATGACCGCCTACGACCCGACCAGCGGGGAGTTGCGTACCCATTACGCCGGTTTCTTCGACCCTGGATTCGGCTACGACCCTGCCGGAGCGTTCCTCGGAGCCAGGGCCGCTCTCGAAGTCCGGGCGCACGACGTGCCGTTCATGATCGAAGACGGCCAGCAGGTATGCAAACTGACCT
>JAKAZH010000171.1 GCA_021815935.1 Actinomycetes bacterium | reverse complement strand
TGCCAAGGAGCGGGTTCTGTCTTTTCGTAACGGTTTCGGCCAGTGGGAACCGAGGACGCAACGCCCGGAGTTGTGGCAGCTCTACTACGGGCGCGTGAACCCGGGGGAGCATCTTCGGGCGTTTCCGCTGTCTGATTGGACGGAGCTCGACGTCTGGCGTTACATCGAACGCGAAGGGATCGAGCTTCCGTCGATCTACTTCGCGCATCGCAGGCCGGTCGTGGAGCGAGACGGGATGCTGTTGGCAGTGTCGCGGTCGGTCGAAGCGCGCGCGGGCGAGGCCGTCGAGGAAGCCATGGTCCGCTTCCGGACGGTGGGCGACGCTACGTGCACCGGGGCGGTCCGCTCGACGGCACGCACCCTGGCCGAGGTGATCGACGAGGTAGCGACGTCACGGGTGAGCGAGCGCGGGGCGACGAGGGCTGACGACAGGGTCTCGGAAACGTCGATGGAGGACCGCAAACGCGAGGGCTACTTCTAGGTGGCGCAATCGCAGCTTCGGGACGGGTCGACGTCGCAGCTCCTGCGCTTCGCAGCTGTCGGGTCCGTCGACGACGGCAAGTCGACGCTGATCGGCCGTTTGCTTCACGACACCAAGCAGCTCGCCGACGACCACATCGAGGCCCTGTCGAGCGCCAGCCGGCGTCGTGGCCTCTCCGACGTCGATCTGTCGTTCGTAACCGACGGTTTGCGAGCGGAACGCGAGCAGGGGATAACGATCGACGTCGCCTACCGCTATGCCTCCACCCCGCAGCGCAAGCTCATCATCGCCGACTGCCCTGGCCATCTCCAGTACACCCGGAACATGGCGACCGGTGCGTCCACCGCGGACCTCGTAGTGGTGGTCGTGGACGTGTCGGCCGGCGTGCGCGAGCAGACCCGGCGGCATTTGTGCATTGCGGCGCTGCTCGGCGTGCGCCATCTCGTGGTAGCGGTCAACAAGATGGACCTCGTGGGCTGGGACCGCGACGCTTTCGAGCCTGTAGTCGCCGAGCTGGAGCGCCTGGCCCGACGACTCGGCGTGGAGTCGGTCGTGGCGGTCCCGGTGTCAGCACTTCGCGGTGACAACGTCGTGGACAGATCGGGGGAGGCTCCATGGTACGAAGGCCCGACGGTCCTCGAAGCGCTCCACGAGGCCGAAGCGGGCCTATGGGCCAGTGGTAGGGGTGACCACGGGTCGGCACGCCTGGCGGTGCAGATAGTCTCGCGACGTCCAGCCGGCGGCCGGGCCTACGCCGGGATGCTCAGCGGCAGCTCGCTGCATCCCGGTGACGAGGTCGTAGTCCTGCCGGGTGGACGTCGCAGTGTCGTGGTGGAACTTTCGACACTTGACGGCCCGGTGGCTGAGGCTTTTCCCTCCGAATCGGTTTCAGTCGTCCTTGCAGATGACATCGACGTTTCGCGCGGGGACCTGATCTCGGCTGTGGAAGGCGCTCCGGTTCCGGCGAGCGAGGTCGAGGCCGTCGTTTGCTGGTTCGGTGCCGAGCCGCTTCGGGCGCGTCAGCGCTATCACCTCAAGCACACAACCCGCGTGGTGATGGCAGAAGTGCGGGCGGTCGAGTCGCGCCTCGACGTGGAGACTCTCGCTTTGGACGGCGCCGAATCGCTTTCCGACAATGAGATCGGGGTGGTACGTTTCGTCGTGGCAAGAGAACTCGTCACTGACGCATACCGCGACAACCGTGTCACCGGCAGCTTCATTATCATCGATTCCAACTCGAACGTGACTGTGGGCGCCGCTATGGTCGGGCCGCCGGCCATCAGCCCAACCGTCGACGCGACCTCCGACGTTTCAGGGGCGCTTTCCCCCCTGGGCGTCTGATATGCGACGCGAGACGGACTTTGCGAGGCGCGCCTGCACCTGAGCGGCCAAACCCGGGGCGAGAGATCCGAGTGTCGCTCCGACCTTCAACGGCAGGGGAGCCACGTCGATCTCGGCCCGGTTCGAGCGGATCGCCCTCACGACGGCCGCGGCGACCTGCTCGGGGCTGACAGTCCCGACCCCGGGCGGGAGCGACGCCCCCGTGTCGGCGAACATGCCGGCGTCACGGACGAAGCCCGGGAAGACGGCGGAGCAGCCCACGCCGGTGCCATGCAGGTCGGCGCGCAGCCCGGCGGCGAAACCCCGGAGAGCGAACTTCGTGGCCGAGTAAAGAGAACCCCCCGGTGATGCGACCTTGCCGGCGAGGGAGGATATGAACACGAAGTGGCCGCTGCGACGCTCCAAGAACTCGGGCAGCAGAGCCCGGGTCGTTGCGATAGGGCCGGCTAGGTTGATCTCGAGGACGGTGTCTATCTGGTCCTGCTCCCAGGTCCGAAGTTCCCCTGACCCGGGGACGGCGGCGTTGAGCACGGCGACGTCGACAGGGCCCGCCTCTGCTACGAGCCGTTCGAGCTCGCTCCGCTTCGAAAGGTCCGCGACGAGGCTTCTCCCTCCGGTTGTCAAGGCAAGAGACTCGAGGAGGGCCCTGTTCCGACCTGTGAGAACCAGGCGGCAACCCTCGTCGGCGAAGGCCGCGGCCATTGCTCTACCGAGTCCTCCGGTAGCGCCGGTGAGAAGGACCGTGGAACCGCGGAGTTGTGTCATAGATAGAAGCTATCCGCCCGCTGCTAGGGTGAGGTCGGTGCGAGGACGACGATCGCTCAGCGTTGTGTTCTGCGCTAGGAGCGCTGCACGGTGAACGGGGCCGAAGCTCTGCTGCGTACGCTCGTGGCCTCCGGCGTCGACACCTGCTTCATGAATCCGGGCACTTCGGAGATGCACTTCGTGGCGGCGCTCGATCGCGTGCCTCAGATGCGCGGCGTGCTGACGCTGTTCGAGGGCGTCGCGTCGGGGGCGGCAGACGGCTTTGCCCGGATGGCCGAACGGCCAGCTTCGGTTCTCCTGCACCTCGGCCCGGGACTCGGGAACGCTGTCGCGAACCTGCACAACGCGAGGCGAGCGGGCAGCCCGGTTGTCGCTGTGGTAGGTGACCATGCCACCTACCATGAACGCTTCGATGCGCCACTGCAGTCCGACATCCATGCGCTCGCCTCCAACGTTTCGGCATGGGTGAGCCGTCCGGGTAGCGTCACGGAACTTCCCGGAGCCGCCGCCGCGGCTGTCGCAGCAGCCTACGGCCCTCCCGGGCAGGTTGCGACTCTCGTCCTTCCAGCGGACGTCTCGTGGTCTGAAGGCGCAGAGCCGGCCCTCCCGGCGTCGCGTGGAATCTCCGGCGGCTTCGAGCCGGGAACTCTGCGCAGCGCGGCGCAACTGCTGCGCAGCGGCGAGCCGGTGGCGTTCCTGGTCGGTGGCCGCGGCTGTCGCGCCGGGGTCCTCGAGACGCTCGGGTCGATCGGCTCAGCGACCGGGGCGAGGGTCATCTGCGAGACACTTCCCGCCCGGATAGAACGCGGTGGGGGACGTTTCGAACCGGAGCGCCTCGCCTACCTTGCCGAGATGGCGATGGCCCAACTCGACGGTCTTGCACACCTGATCCTGGTCGGCGCCTCTGCGCCCGTGTCGTTCTTCGCCTACCCTTCGAAGCCGAGCTGGCTGACCCCGCCCGACTGTAACGTCCTGCGACTTGTGGGTTCCGGCGACGACTGCTCGTTCGCTGTTTCGTCGCTGGCGGAGACACTCGACGCGACAAGGGGTGGGCCTGCCCCGGCGTGGAATGCCGCTGAGCGTTCGCGCCGCGAGGCGCCCGTCGGCGGGCCGCTCACCTCGGAGGCTGTCGGCCTGGCGGTCGGCGCGCTGCTCCCCGAGGGGGCGATCGTCTCCGACGAGTCGATAACGTCAGGGGCTCACGCGTGGGCAGCGTCTGCGGCGGCTCCCTTTCACGACTGGCTGACGCTGAGCGGTGGCGCCATCGGCCAAGGCCTGCCTCTCGCGCTGGGCGCGGCGGTCGCCTGCCCGCAACGCCGGGTGCTGGCCCTCGAAGCCGACGGTTCGGCGATGTACACCATCCAAGCGCTGTGGAGCATGGCGAGGGAGGGTGTCGACGTCACCGTGGTTATCCTTTCCAACCGCAGCTACGCGATACTCAACATGGAGCTGAAGCGCGTGGAGGCTGACGGCGCCGGGGCGCGCGCTCGGGAGATGCTCGACCTTGGACGTCCGGATCTCGACTTCGTGTCGCTAGCTGCCGGCATGGGGATCCCCGCCCGGCGCGCCACTGACGCCGCCGAGTTCGCTCACGCGCTCAGGGAGTCGTTCGCGACGCAGGGGCCTTCGCTGATAGAAGCAGTGATCGTTCGCTAGAGAACGTAGGTCGTCCTGGACAGCTTGAGCGCACCTGCGTGGCGACTTGCTGTAGGGGAACTCCGATCTTCGAGGGACAACGTTCGGGCGCGACTGTCCGTGCTGACCTTCAACTGTCCGGATTTGGGTGCGAAAGTCGTCGGTGACCGTCAAATTTGGTCAGGATCTTCGAGTCGGAAAAGTCTGGTACCAAAAAGTGCGTTTTCCGAGCGAGGGCTGGTACCAAACTTTTTCAGAACGAAGATCGGGTACCAAAAAGTGCGAAAAAACGCTTCAAATGGTCAGTCTTGTCGCGCTGCGCGAAGATCCT